>JBFIEB010000150.1:0-6942 GCA_041603555.1 Vicingaceae bacterium | reverse complement strand
TCACAGTACCAGTACTATCTAAAGAAGTAGTAGAAAGAAAAATAACATCTTGAGTACAAACTTCAAGACTATAATTCATGTTTTGCACAAACTCCGGTAAAATAGTTACTGTGCCATAGCTAGTATCGTTGCAAGCCGGGTTAAAACTAGAAAAAGCAATTAACATAACTGTATAGGTTCCTGTATCAGGGTAAGTATATGAAGGAGTAAACGCGCTTGAAGTATCGTTAAGGGTAGTGGAATCACCAAAATTCCAAAGATATGACCCTGCACCAGTACTGTTGTTAGAAAAGGTAGCTGTAAAACTTTCGCAGCTAAAATTAGGAGCTTGTAATGCCGCAACGGTCAAATTTACACAAGGAACAACGTTAAATTGAAAATCTCTTTTAGTCTCACTTAAAAACACCCCATTTCTGTATTCAGAAACTTTTATTCCAACAACAAATTGACCTAATGGACCTGGTGTCGCAGTTAATAATCCAGAGTTCGGATCAATAGAAAGTGGAACAGCACCCCCTAACATGTCAAGTGTAGAATATGGCGCTAACCATGTAACAGTTGGATAGGGAGGATTAAATGGTGGTTGGGGCATTGGATTTGCTTGGCTGGCACCATGATATGGCTGAAAAAGTTCATAATACAAAGAGTCTCCCTCGGGATCAGTTGCAGAATGATCAAATTCAAATGGCAATTGGGAACAAATAAAAGGAGGAGGCCATGCGTTAAATATGGGATTACTGTTTACAACCTCTATACTGGTATCAGGAATTGTAGCAAAATAAGTGGCGCCAGTTGCATTTGGAGATACAATATTTAATATGGTATGGTTCCTACAACATCTCTGATAAGCCAATTGATATCCACCAGATATTGGAGGTAAATTTATAGTATCATAATAAGTAGTAACTTCATAGCAAACCCCAATGGGTGGTATAATGCAAGGACTATTTACGGTAAGAGGTAAGGTATCTAAGCTTATGAAATTCATTAAAATATTTTGAACCAATACATTATTAGCATCAAAAACACCTAAAGCAGCAGGGTTATCAAAAGGAGGAACACCGTTAAAACAGTCTCTGTAGACCGTTAAGCTAATTTGGTAATTATTATTTCCGAGATATAGATAATTCAATTCGCCCCCAACAATATGAGTGGCTTTGGTTTGGGGAGCCAAGAAAATTAAAAAACTAATAATTGCAATTATTTTTTTCATCACTCGATAGACGGATTGTTTAGCTTGTTAGTTGCAATTTACACTTATTATAGTTGCTAAACTTCTAAAAAATTGGAAATAATTTCTTGTCCATATTCTGTAAGAATGGATTCAGGATGAAATTGGACACCATATAGTTTATATTTTTTATGTTTGATAGACATTATATTGTCATTTTTTTCTAGAGAGGTGACTGTTAAAACTTTTGGAAATTTTTCAGATGATATTACCCAGCTGTGATAGCGACCTACATTAAATTTGTTAGGCAAATTTTTAAATAATAAATCATTAGGTTCCACAACCGTAATGGAAGTTGCGACACCATGAAAAACGTTTTTAAGGTTAACTAAATTTCCTCCATAAACTTCTCCGATGGCTTGCATACCTAAACAGACTCCAAGTATTTTTTTTGTAGGAGCGTAAGTTTCTACTACTTTTTTTAAGATTCCAGCATCACTCGGAAGTCCAGGACCAGGAGAAAGAATAATAATGTCATATTTACCAACTGCCTCTAGTGATATTTCATCATTTCTATAAACATCAACTTTGTAGTTTGGATTAGCTTCAACATAATGTACCAAATTATAAGTAAACGAATCATAATTATCGAGAACTAATACATTTTCCATATCAAATTTTACTTGAAGTTTACAAGTTCAATAATAAGGTAAAAATTATTAAAAGATGGTAAAAGCTACACTTTTGTGAAGCTTTTTTATGAAAAATAGTTACATTCGTTTCTTTATAAAAATCAAATTATTATGTACGGAAAACTGCAACAAGATCTTCAAGATGAACTTAAAAATATTGAAGAAGCTGGATTATATAAAAGTGAAAGAATCATTACCACTCCAATGGGGGCAGAGGTAAAAGTGAGCACTGGTGAAGAAGTAATCATTATGTGTTCTAATAATTATCTTGGATTATCGTCACATCCAAAAGTTATTGAAGGTGCTAAAAAAGCTTTAGATAGCCATGGCTATGGAATGTCATCGGTTCGATTCATTTGTGGTACTCAAGATATCCACAAACAATTGGAAGGTAAGATTTCTAGTTTCTTAGGGATGGAAGATACCATTTTATATGCTGCAGCTTTTGATGCAAATGGAGGTGTTTTTGAGCCTTTGTTTGGGAAAGATGATGCTATTATTTCAGATGAATTGAACCATGCATCTATCATTGATGGTGTTAGATTATGTAAAGCTGTTCGCTATCGCTATAAGAATAGCGATATGGAAGATTTAGAAGAACAATTAAAAAATGCGCAAGAACAAAGAAATAGAATAATTGTAACTGATGGAGTTTTTTCTATGGATGGCTATGTTGCTAAGTTGGATGCGATTTGTGATTTAGCAGAAAAATACGATGCGTTGGTGATGGTTGATGATTCCCATGCAACTGGTTTTATTGGAAAAACAGGAAGAGGGACACATGAGCATAATAATGTGATGGGAAGAGTTGACATAATTACTTCTACATTAGGAAAAGCATTAGGTGGTGCTATGGGTGGTTTTACATCTGGTAAAAAAGAGATAATTGATATGCTGCGCCAACGATCTAGACCATACCTATTTTCTAACTCTTTATCTCCGGCTATAGTAGGTGCTGCAATAGAGGTGTTTGATTTATTGAATTCAACAACAAACTTAAGAGATAAATTAGAAGAGAATATTAATTATTTTAAAGAAGGGATTAAAAAAATTGGTTTAGAAATTAGAGATGGAGATTCTGCTATTGTGCCAGTTATGCTGTATGATGCAAAGCTCGCTCAAGAATTCGCTAATAAACTTTTAGAAGAAGGCATTTATGCTATTGGCTTCTTTTACCCAGTAGTACCGAAAGAACTAGCAAGAATTAGGGTTCAGCTTTCTGCGGCTCACACTAAAGAGCATTTAGATAAGGCAATTTCTGCATTTGAAAAGATAGGAAAAGAATTGGATGTTATTTAATAAAACACTCTTTTACAGGTAGTTTCAAAACATTTTATATATTTATACCTTGTCTAAACTAAGAATTATGTTAAGGTACTTAGGAATTGTTTTATTTACATTAAATTTTATTCAAGGTGCTTTTTCACAAGATGTTATCGGAGTGCATGATGTTCAGCCAGGAAATGAGCCGAATGAGTACACTATTAAAACTACCATAAAAGGGCTGGAAAGTGTTGATATAGCTAGAATTAAATACATTATTGATAAGAGTCATACCTATAGAGCATCACCTAACAATTCATTATTCTCTGACATAAATGAGAGCTTTATTAAATTTTATATAATGGCAGTTCCGGCATCCGGAGTTTTAACGATTGAATTTGGTGTGGTTTTAAGCGGTGATGGAGAATTTGTATTTCCAGTTGAATTTCAGTATTCTAGAAATGAAGAAAAACAAACAACCAATTTGCCACAAATTAGTATTTCCGGCTCTGGAACACTTGCTGTAGTTGAAGAACTAGAAATAATTCCGCCTGTAGTCGAAGAAACAGTTGAACCAATGTCACCAGTGGTTGAAGACGAACCCGTTGTGGAAGAAACACTGGAACCAGTTCCAGCAATAATTGAAAAGAAACTAGTAGTAGAGGAGATGCCGGAGTCAGCTACTCAAATTGTCGAAGAAATTCTGGTTGTTGAAGAAACTTCTGAACCAGTTCCAACAATAGTTGAAAAGGAACAAGTAGTAGAGGAGATACCCGTGCCAACAACTCCAATTGCTGAAGAAGTTCCGACTGTTGAAGAAATTTCTGAATCAGTTCCAGCAATAGTTGAAAAGAAACCAGTAGTAGACGTGATACCGGAGCCAACTACTCCAATTGTCGAAAAAGTTCCAATTGTCGAAGAATCTCCAGAACCTGAACCAATTGTTGTTGAAGAAGAACCTATGGTGAGAAAAATACCTGAAACAACATCACCTTCAACTGAAAGTATTAGAGTCTCTACAAAGTATACAGTACAATTACTTTCACTCTCTAAATTTTCTCAATCAAGATTAAATACCTTTTGTAAACAACATAATATTCCTGTCACTGATGTTAAAAAGAATCAAGTAGGGGAATGGATGAAAATAACTTATGGAGAAGCTAATTCTATGGGAGAAGCTGCTAAAATCAAGCAAACATTAAAGCAACATCATGGCATTACTGACGCATTTGTAGTTCTAGTAAAATAGTATAAGTCTACTTATTAATTTTCTCTCGATTTCTCATTATGGAATTATTACGTTAAGTTTGCATTAAATATAGTCTGATTAAAGATATGAGTGATATTGATATTGACGGGACATCTTACACGCCTACCATTAAATTTAGTTTTTCGCTTGGACATTTGTTAATTGAAGGAAGGTCTATTCCGGAAAATTCAGCTGATTTTTATGAGCCTTTAATATTAAGCTTGGATATGTACAAAAATGATCCTTCAGAATCAACTACTGTAGATTTTAAATTGGAATATTTTAATACTAGCTCTTCAAAATCCTTGTTGGATGTTTTAAGGAAACTACAAGCTTTATATGATGAGGGTAATATTGTTATTATTAATTGGTACTATGAAGAGGACGATGATGAAATTTTAGAAATAGGGGAAGATTTTATGAGTATAGTAAATGTTCCTTTTAATATTAAAATGATATCTGAAAATTAATCTTCTTCTACTATTGGAATATATTCAAATACCAAACTTGAGATTGAGGATAATTTCTCTCCTAAATCTAATAATTCTTCATCATATTGGTCGTAATACCATTTTACAGAAACATCTAACCCCTTTTTAGCGAGTTCGGCTACCCTAACAATAATTTGAGCAACGTAAACTGTAGAAGTTGAATTGATGAGATTAAAATGAAAATCAAGATTAAGTGTTTTATTACCAGATTCTGAATAATGTTCGATAAATTTTTTAATAGGCTCATAAATTTTTTCACAATTTTCTGGATATGAATTCCCAGAAATTTTAAACGTAAGGGTTTCCTTATTAAAATTTACCTCTGGTCCATCTTCTGATGGTGATTGATTAATACCGCTCATTAACTAAATTGTTTAAAATTTAAATTTATTTCTACATGAAATAAAGAATAATTGTTTGTAAGCTCACTTACTTTATAATTAAAATCTTTTCCTGATTTGCTAACCATGGTTAACAATCCTAAACCACCATGCCCCTCTTGATTAATTTCTGGAGTTTGAATTTTTTTTGAAAAAAGATTTGAAAGTACATCTTTTCTTACTTTTAGTAAGGCATCAATTTTTTCAATTAATGCTGGAACATTTTTTGATTCTATCACATTAGACGAATGGATGGTATATCCAAAATCATTTTTAGAAATAATAATGTAAGCCAATTGTGCATCGTTAGGTAGTTTATCTGAATGGTAGATGATGTTCTGTATACATTCAATTATTAAATAAATTAACCTTTTTTGAATTGATTTTACTTCTCCAGATTGAGCTAAGGCATGTTCTACCAAAGAAACAAAAGAGATTAAAATATCTTGATTAAAGGATCCTATATTTTGGCATAAAATATTGCTATCTTCAGTTATACTATCTTTAATAGTATTATACTGGGATAAAACTTGGTCTTCACAAATTATATATTCTTCTTCTTTCAATTGTATCTACTCTATTTTAATACCCATAACTAATACATCGTCCACCTGTTTTAAATGCCCTTTCCAATCATCATAAAACTTTTTAAGCATAAGATGTTGTTCTACCATTTTTAAATCTACCGAATTTTCAAGCAAAGCTTCGAAACCTTTCATGTATAACTTCTTCCCTTTTGGACCTCCAAATTGGTCTGGAAATCCATCCGAAAATAAATAAACAATATCTCCTTTTTTTAATTGCACATCAATTGTTTTAAAAACTTTATCAACAAAATCATCTCCACCAATGGAAAAAGATGTGGTTTTTATTCTCTCCCATTGACTGTCTCTAAATAATATGATTGGTCTATATGCTCCAGAAAAAGAAAGGTGATTTGTATCCAAATCAAACACAGCAATTGACATATCTAGTCCATCATGAATTTTAGATTTCTCTGATTTCTTTAGCGTGTTATTTAATAATTCATCAAGTTTATATAAAAATTTTGAAGGCTCCGTAATTTTATATTGATGTGCAATTTCTTTAAATAATGTACTAGTTATCATGCTCATAAATGCACCAGGAACACCATGTCCAGTGCAGTCAGCACAAGCTACTATAAATTTATTGCCAATTTTTTCATACCAATAAAAGTCTCCGCTTACAATATCTCTTGGTTGGTAATAAACAAAAGATTCTGGAAAATGTTTCTTCATCAAACTTTTACTCGGTAAAATTGATTTTTGAATTCGGAGGGCATAGTTTATGCTGTCAGTAATATTAATATTTTTTTCTTCAAGTTCTTCATTTTTTTTCACTACTTCGAGCGTTCTTTTATCGAGTTCAATTTCTAGTTTCTTTTGAATTTCTTTTTGGTTTGCTTCTCGTTTTTTAATGATAAATACAACTAGAAAAGCAATTCCACCGATTACTAAAATGAAGAACCACCATTTTTTCCAAAATGGAGCAGCAATGGTAATTTCAAATGCCAACGTTTCTTCTGAACAAAAACCATCATTATTACATGCTTTTACATAAAAAGTATAAGTACCATCATCAATCCTTGGATAACTGGCAATATTGTTCGTTGAACTCTCTGACCAATCAAGATCATAACCTTCAAGAAAAAATTGATATTTAACTCCTTCAGGTT
>JBFIEB010000149.1:0-6971 GCA_041603555.1 Vicingaceae bacterium | reverse complement strand
TTGTTACTTGAAATTACTGTATCTCCAGAAAGTGTGTAGTGAGAATAAGAGGAGGTTGGGAAGCCCCAGTCATCATAATACCTATAATTCCACTCACCATTATCTACAGGAAAAGGTCTATAAGTCTGTGAATAAGCAGAACCTACAAGCGTACTAAGGAATATGAGTACTAAGAACTTCATTGTACTAATATACAACATATTATAAATAAAGTTACTGTGGTTTAATTAACGGTAGTTAATCATTGATAGCTGTGGCGAAGCCAACTAGCCTATCAAAGTTGTCATTCAACTCTCTGTGGTAAACTAAAATGGTGTATTCATTTTTAGTTTCGTAGTGAGAACCTTCTACCGTAGAAATATCTCCGGTATTTTTAGAGCCATCTTTTACAAAACAATATTGATAGTTGTAATAACCTTGTTTTAACAACACTTCTTTGATATATGCTCTTTTGGTAGTATCATAATCCAATTTTAATTCTTCTTTAAATTTCCAATCGCAAAACTTACCAAATAAATACAGGTTGCCATCATTTATTGGTGGGGTATACGGCAAGGTAAAATGCACCTTAACGTAGTCAGCTTCTATTTCGCTGTCAGAACCTTCATTTCTTTTAATTAAAAAATTACCATTTAAATCTGGTTGCGAGTAGTATTGTTTAAATGAACGCCTTTCGTCATTTAATAAATACACATGGGTTAGTTTATCAGCGGGTTCATATTTTATTTTACCTACCCGTATGGTTTGGTATTGGATACTTTTTAAGTCAAATTCTCTGAATTCATTATTGGCATCAAAAACATTTTCGCTGTTGTTGTAATCGTAATTCAACTCGGTATCATTAATAAATTTTGGGGTTAATCCAGTTATTGCGTTATCCCAACGATAATTTTGCATCAATACCACCTTTAATCTTTTAAAGGGGTCTTTAATGTCATAGCCCTCATGATTTATTTTAAAATCTATTTCTTGCCTGAAATAACTTTCGTTAACATCTGTTGCTCTTTTAATATCCATACTAATAGTAACATTATTTTCAAAAACCATAAAACGTTTAGTAATGATAGGTTTCTCTTTTTTGTTTACTCTATAAACCATTATAATATAATTGCCCGATTTAGTTAATTTCATGTTCTCATTAGGGATAGTAAGATTGTAGTGGGTATAATACAAATCGGTATTACTACAATAGCGGTAATCAAAAATTTCATCTTCAAAAAAACCATCAATGTATTCGCTTTGTTGAAGATCTGAAGGTTCCCAATTTGCATCACAATGAATTACAGTATAATTATAAATGCTGTTATCTCTTCTTAAATCATCAAAGCTAAGTTGTATGGCTTCTTTACTGCCTATACTAAGAATGGGATAGCTCATTTCAGAACGAGTGTTAAATAGAAGCGCAGTCTTTATGCTATCGTCATAAATAAAATCATCATAACGCATAAAATCTTCTACGATGTAGTCGTCTTTATCATCAATAGGCTGATGAGCACTGCAAATCACAAATACGAATCCTAAAAGGATGGCAGATAGACCTATTAATCTTATGAAATCGTTAAGCATTAATCCAATTTTTGTTTGTAAAATTACGATATTGAACTATGCAATTTCGGTGCCTATCTAAATTCTTTTTAATTTGCTTTGAAACATCATTCTATTTTATAAATTTGTTGTCTATTACACAAATAAATAAATATGTCAAAAGACGTAAGAATTCGTAAAGGCGTAAACATTAAACTGAAAGGCTCTGCCGAAAAGTTACACGCTAATCCTGTTACTAGTTCTGATATTGTTTTAAAACCTACTGATTTTCCTGGATTAACACCAAAAATGATGGTAAAGGTTGGAGCCAAAGTTAAAGCTGGTACTCCAATTTTTTACAATAAGGAAAATGATAGGGTTTTATTTACTTCTCCAATTAGTGGCGAAGTAACTGAAATTAATAGAGGAGAAAAGAGAAGAATATTAGAAGTAAAAGTTAGGGCTGAGGGTGAAATTGAATATGAAGCTTTTAAAAAAGGCGACCCAAACAGCATGTCTAAAGAAGATGTTTTAGATAATTTACTAAAAAGTGGGGTTTGGCCTTTTATTCGTCAACGACCTTATGATGTTGTCGCTAATCCAATGGATACGCCAAAGGCTATCCATATAACAGCTTTTGATTCTGCTCCATTAGCTCCAGATTATGGATTTATAGTTCATGGGCAAGGGGCAATTTTACAAGCTGGTTTAGATGCGTTAACTAAATTAACAGAAGGTACTGTTCATTTAAATATTAATGGCAATGTTAATGATGATGAGGCATTCACTTCAGCACAAAACGTACAGATAAATAAAATATCAGGACCACACCCGGCAGGAAATGTTGGAATTCAGCTGCATCATATTGAACCAATAAACAAAGGTGAAGTAGTGTGGGTATTAAATGCTTTAGATGTGCTGACAATAGGGAAATTGTTTAAAGAAGGGAAATTTGATGCTTCTAGATCAATTGCTGTTGCGGGCTCTAAAGTAACAACTCCAAAATATATTAAAACTATTTTAGGGGCAAACATTTCAGATATCTTAAAAGGAAACGTAGAAGAGGGTGGAAGATATATTAGTGGAAACCCTCTAACTGGCACTCAAGTTCCAGAAAACGGGCACCTTAGTTTTTATAATTACCAATTAACGGTTATTCCTGCCGGTGGTGAAAATAGATTTATGGGATGGTTACCATTCTTAGGTTTTGGCGGATTTAGTTTATCAAGAACTTCATTTTCATTTTTAACTCCTAATAAGGAAAGAGATTTGGATGCAAATATAAATGGAGAGGAAAGAGCATTTGTAATGGCAGGTCAATATGAGAAGATTTTTCCTATGAATATTTACCCAGTTCATTTAGTAAAATCAATGTTGGTTGAAGATATTGATTTAATGGAAAACTTAGGGGTGTATGAAGTAGCTCCAGAAGATTTTGCGTTGTGCGAATTTTCATGTACATCAAAAATTCAGACACAAAAAATAGTAAGAGAAGCGTTGGATTTGGTTCGTAAAGAAACCTCATAATCCACTAATAGATATAATAATAGATGAAGTTTCTAGAAAATTTAATGCAAAAAACGAAGCCCAAAAGTGATGGTAAATTTCCATTACTTTATACCATTTGGGATGGAACCTATACATTTTTGTTTGTTCCTGGGCATACCAATAAAAATGGTGTTCACATTAGAGATAGTGTGGATTTGAAGAGAACTATGATTATTGTGGTGTTGGCTTTAATTCCTTGCTTGTTATTTGGAATTTACAATGTTGGACATCAACATTTCTTAGCAATCGGAGAATGTTTATCAACCGACCACGTATGTAATTTATTTTGGGATAAATTCCTTTTTGGTGCAATAAAAGTATTACCGCTAGTAATTATATCTTATGCAGTAGGATTAGGCGTAGAATTTATTTTTGCAGCTATCAGAAAGCATCCTATACAAGAAGGATTTTTGGTGTCTGGTATGCTTATACCTTTAATTGTACCCGTTGATATTCCTTGGGCAATGCTTGCTGTAGCAGTTGTTTTTGCGGTAATTATTGGTAAAGAAATTTTTGGTGGAACTGGAATGAATGTACTGAATGTTGCTTTAGTAACCAGAGCATTTTTATTCTTTGCCTATCCTACAAAAATGTCAGGAGACAAAGTTTGGACAAATACTAGTCTAGAAGAAGGGCAAAAATTAGTAGATGGTTATTCAGGAGCAACACCTTTAGGTAATGCAGTAGAGGGTGGAGTAGATGCAATACCTTCTATAATGGAATCTATTATTGGATTTATACCAGGATCAATAGGAGAAACTTCTGTTATCGCGATTGGAATGGGTGCTTTATTATTATTAGTTACAGGAATAGGTAGTTGGAGAATAATGTTATCCACTTTTGCTGGAGGTTATTTAATGGGAATGATATTTAATGCGGTTGGCGGAAATCCATTTTTAGAAGTTCCAGCGATACATCAATTAATGTTAGGTGGCTTTGCATTTGGAGCTGTTTTTATGGCTACGGATCCGGTTACTGGAACACAAACTAACTCTGGACAATGGGTGTATGGTTTGTTAATAGGATTTATAGCGATACTTATTAGGGTTGCTAATCCGGCTTACCCAGAAGGAGTAATGTTGGCTATATTAATTGGGAATGTTTTTGCACCATTAATAGACCATGTGGTAATTCAATCAAACATTAAGAAAAGATTAAAACGAGTTAAAACAGCGTAGTTATGGCTTTAGATAGAGATAGTAATGTATATACAATTCTTTTTGCCACAGTAATGGTAATTATTGTTGGTGGTATTTTGGCTTTTATATCAATGAGCCTAAAGCCTTTACAAAAAGAAAACGTTACCAATGAAAAGATGCAAAATATTTTACAATCTATTGGTATAAAAGAAACGAATGGCGTAACTAGAGAGGGAGCTGGAGCGATTTTTAATGATTATGTAAAAAGAAGGATTACTATTAATTATAAAGGAGATATTATTAGTGATAAAACTTCCGAAGATGGTATAGATCCACAAGATAAAATGGATGCTTTTAATATCAATTTACGAAAAGAATACTCCAAGTCTGTAAAACCAATTATGAATCAAAATAAAGGGGATGATGCTAAAATTCAAGCAGCCTTGAGTGCATCAGAAGACATTCATTTTCCAATCTTTGTTTGTGAAAGTGGAGGACAAACTTACTATGTGCTTTCTGCTAGTGGTAAGGGACTTTGGGATGATATATGGGGTTATATTTCGATTAAATCAGACATTACTACCATCAATGGAACGGTGTTCGATCACAAACAAGAAACAGCTGGATTAGGATCTAAAATAAATGAAGATTGGTTTCAAGATCAGTTTATTGGAAAGACCATTGCTGAAAGTGATGCATTTGTACCTATTGAAGTATTGAAACCTGGTAATGATAAAAATAACCATCAAGTTGATGGTATTAGTGGTGCTACTTTTACTGGAATAGGGGTTGATGAAATGTTAGGAAGAAATATGGCTGTATATTATAGCTTCTTTAAGAACAACCCAGAGTTTATTAAATAATATTTATAGTAATAACTATGAGTGAAGAAAAAAAATCAGAACCATTATTCTCAAAGAAGAATAGAGAATTAATTAAGCAACCGCTTAATGTAATCAATCCGGTTACGATACAAGTGTTGGGTATTTGTTCAGCCCTTGCTGTTACTGTTCAAATGGACAACGCGATAGTAATGTCTATTGCTGTATTGGCTGTATTGGTTATAGGTAACGTATTAGTTTCTCTAATGAGAAATATGATTCCTAATAGAATTAGAATTATCGTTCAATTGGTAATTGTAGCATTTTTGGTGATTTGCGTAGATCAGATACTAAAGGCTTATGTGTATGATGTTTCTAAATCACTTTCTGTATTTGTTGGGTTAATTATTACCAACTGTATTATTATGGGTAGGTTAGAAGCTTTTGCTTTAGGGAATAAACCTTGGGCATCTATTTTAGATGGAGTTGGAAACGGATTTGGATACGGTTTAGTTTTAATGGTAGTAGCATTTTTCAAAGAAATATTTGGTTCAGGGACTTTGACTATACCAGGCTTAGGAAAATTGACAATAGTTCCAGAATCATTTTATGATTGGGGATATATGGATAATGGATTAATGTTATTGCCTCCATCATCACTGTTTATAGTAGGAATATACATCTGGGTTCAAAAAGTGAAGACTCCAGAATTAATTGAGGCATAAAAGAATTAAAAAGATTAGCAATGGAATACATTAACATATTTATAAAAAGCGCTTTTATTGATAATATGATATTTACATTCTTCTTTGGAATGTGTTCATATTTGGCGGTTTCTAAAACCGTAAAAACTGCTGTAGGTTTAGGTTCAGCTGTAATTTTTGTATTGTTGGTTACTATTCCAATTAACTATTTATTAGAAACTTATGTATTGGCTGAGGGCGCACTAACATGGTTAGACCCATCATATGCTACCATGGATTTAAGCTTTTTGAGTTTTATTATGTTTATTGCGGTAATTGCTTCTATTGTACAACTGGTTGAAATGTTGGTGGAGAAATTTTCACCTGCTCTATATGGAGCTTTAGGAATCTTTCTACCACTAATAGCAGTAAACTGTGCCATTTTAGGTGCAGCATTATTCATGCAACAAAAACAATTTAATAATATAGGTGAGGCTACAGTATATGGATTAGGTTCTGGGTTTGGTTGGTTCTTAGCTATTGTATTAATTGCCGCGATTAGAGAAAAAATTAAGTATTCACACATTCCAGCACCAATCAGAGGGGTGGGGATGGCATTTATTTTAACTGGGCTTATGGGATTAGCGTTCTTAGGCTTTTTAGGATTTGAACTTTAAGATTTATAGATAATGGATATTAGTGTAATCATCATAACAATTGTTGTATTCTTTGTTGTAGTAATGGTATTAACAGGTGTATTGTTATTTGCCAAAGCGAAACTAATGCCCTCAGGCTTAATTAAAATTACTATTAATGGTGACAAAGAACTAGAGGTAAATGGAGGCGACAATTTATTAAGCACACTAAGTGGCCAGGGTATCTTTTTACCTTCAGCTTGTGGTGGTGGTGGTACTTGTTCTCAATGTGTATGTCAAGTACATACAGGTGGAGGTACTATATTGCCTACTGAAGAACCTTCCTTTACTAGAAAAGAAATAGCGACCAATCATCGATTAGGCTGCCAAGTGAAGGTGAAGGAAGACATGGAGATTGAGATTGAAGATGAAATTTTAGGAATTAGAGAATTTAAGGCTAAGGTTGTTTCTAACTATAACGTAGCTACATACATTAAAGAATTTGTTATTGAAATTCCTGAAGATATGGGCTATAAGGCAGGTGGATACATTCAAATTAATGTGCCAGCCACTACTGTTAAGTTTGCTGATATGGATATTAAAGCTCATCCTACAGACCAT
>JBFIEB010000148.1:0-6985 GCA_041603555.1 Vicingaceae bacterium | reverse complement strand
GCTAACAACTTATGTCGAAACTAAATTGAATGAACGGGAGCCTTATTATTCAAGAAGTAAGTTTATAGTTGAGGAGGATAACCTTAAAGTTGATGCGCTTATCGATTTAATTCAATAAGGCATATAATTCTTCCAACTCTTCTTTCTTCTCTACATAACCTAAATTATCATAAGTATAAATTAAGTGTTGTATCAATCTTTTTATAATGATTAGGCTTGAGCAAGGAGTATAGTGTTCATCTTTAGGCTCAATTTTAAGTTGTTCCAAAAACTTATCGATATCCATGCTGTTAAAAACAGCCCCTTTATTAAACACATTTAAATAAAACAAAACATCTTCATGTTGCTCAGCATAGGCTAAAATAAAATGTGCAGGCACATCTACTCCATATATCGGAATATTAAGTTTGTGGCAAACAGCAAGGTAAATAATACCTAATGTTATTGGATTCCCCTTTTTGGTTTCTATTACATGATTAATGTAAGAGTTCTTAGGAGAGTTAATGTTTTTAGTATTTCCATAAAACCCATGAATTCCAAATATTACTCGATTTAAAACTTTAATTTTTTCTAAAGCAGTTAAATTATCATTTAACTCTAACCAAACATCTTGGGTTACTTGTTTAATATAATCATGGATTTTTTCTTTTTCCAAATCCGGATATTGGTATTTGGCAATTATAATGGACCCTTCCACTAAATCTCTTTCAGATTTTACCCATTCAGCTAATTCTGTTCTTATGGTGTCGAATTGTAGATAGTGTATGATGTTTTCTATCCTGTTTTGAAGGAGGTGGTCAAATGAATTTTCCCAAGCACTTTCTAAATGAGGGATAACATCATCACCATAAGAGATTAGTTTATCCCTAATTTCATCAAAAATATCAGCGTCTGGATCGTCCAAAAGGCTGATTAATGCTTGTAGTTCTGAATCTGACATGTACCAAATATACGTCAGAATGGTATTAAAGGTTTTTTAAGGAAAGTGACTTATTAACGCTATTGTGTTAATTTATCGAGTGTTAACTCAATTAATTTCTGAATGGTTAGCTTGTAATTTTTGCTTCCGGTACCCGAAAATCGATTGGCAATTATGGCGCAAACAGTACAAGCATTATGCCCTAAAGCTCTTGATAAACCGTACAAAGCAGAAGTCTCCATCTCGAAATTAGTAATGCTATAATTGTTGTGGCTAAAATCTCTTAATTTTTCATTGATTTGAGTCTCTTTTAATGGAATTCTTAAGATTCTCCCCTGAGGTCCATAAAATCCACTTGCAGTAGCAGTAATGCCAGAAACACAACCTTCTTTAAGTTGATTAAACAATTCTGAAGAAGCTTTTACGAAATAGGGCTGAGCAAATGTTTTACTGTAATTGGTTTGAGCGTAAAATTGTTCTAACAGTTCCATTTCTATTGGTGTTTGATCAAATTGATAATAATTCATTAGCCCGTCTAACCCTAAACCAAATTCGGAAATTACAAATGAATCAACAGGAATGTCTTTTTGCAATGCTCCAGATGTTCCTAATCTAATAATGTTTAATGCTTTGTGTTCTTCTTTTAAAACCCTGTTCTCCAAATCAATATTTACCAACGCATCTAATTCATTTAGCACAATATCAATGTTATCAGTGCCCATTCCAGTAGACATTACTGTAAGTTTTTTATCATTTAAAATTCCTGTATGTGTTATTATTTCCCGATTAGCAACTTTATGTTCTACAGCATCAAAATAGTTTGAAATTGTTTCAACTCTTCCAGGATCACCAACTATAATAATGTCCTTAGCTATTTGATGTGGATGCAGATTTAAGTGATAAATGCTATTGTCATCATTTAAAACTAATTCAGATGTTGGGAATGCGCTCATTAATTTATTCTTCTCCTTTCCAAAGTTAAAATTAAATAATTGATTATTTTCACGCTGGAATTAATTTAAAAACAAATGACTAGAATAATTGCTTTTCTTTTAGTTTTAGCCCCCTACATATCCTTAGCCGGAGGATTTCAGCTAAACATACAAGGTCTAAAAGCTGTTGCTATGGGAGGAGCGTTTGCAGGGATTTCTTCGGATGCCTCATCAGTATTTTTTAACCCGGGCGGAATGTCTAATTTACATGGGCATAATTTTACGGTTGGTGTAAACATTGTTGATCCTCACGTTTCTATTCAAACACCCGAAACAGCTAACATAGATCAAACATCAGGAATTGCTACTCCTATTCATATTTATTATGTAGGAGAATTAAACGAAAAACTGAATGTAGGATTTTTAATAAATAATCAATTTGGTTCTGCTTCATCTTTTGAAGATAATTGGCAAGGAAGAAATATTATTCAAAACATTTCTTTAAGAACCTTTATGTTTCAGCCTTCTTTATCATATCGGTTACACGAAAAAATTAGTGTTGGAGCAGGTGTAGTTTACGCATTAGGAGCTTTTTCTACGGAAAAAGCTGTCCCTTTAGGGTCTAGTACAACTACTGAGGGTAAAGCCCATTTGGAAGGCAATGGAAATGCTTTTGGATATAACGTTGGAGTTTATTCTCAGTTCTTAACATTGGGAGAAGAAGATAAGCAAACTAAATTTGCTGTAGGAATGGATTACAGATCTAGCCTTAATGTTGGGCTTGGTGGGGGGACCGCTGAATTTACTGATATTCCAATTTCATTAGCCAGTAAGTTCCCAAGCACTACTTCATTTACTTCTGAAATTACGCTCCCTTCTGTTTTTACAATAGGATTAAGTATTAAACATATAAAAGCAGAAAATTGGTCATTAGAGTTTGCTTATGATTTAAATTATACGGGTTGGTCATCTTATGACACCTTGGCTTTCGACTTTGAGAATGCAGATACTCCAGATTCCAAACAAATACAAGATTGGGATAATGTTTTAACGCATAGATTAGGGTTAGACTTTACCTATAAGGAGAAATATAGTGTTAGAGTTGGTTTGTATCAGGATAATACACCGATGAAGGATTATTTAATAAGTCCACATTTACCTGGTGTTACACAAATAGCTTATACTGCCGGGTTGGGATATCAAATTAATGATAAAATTTCTATCGACTTTTCTTACATTAGACAGAATGCGAGTAGGGATGATGTTAGCCTGACTCAGTATAAATTAGATAATGGAGAGTTTGTTCACAATGGTGGAGAGCTCGTAGAGACTGGAGACTTTAAATATAAGTTCAATAGAAAAGCAAACGTTTACGGGCTTGCAGTGAATATAAAATTTGGAGGTAAAACCAAGGAAGAAGTGGTTACTCCTGAATAATTTGTTTTTATTATGAAGAATATTAATTATACAATTTTAGGATTGGTGGTTATTTTAGCCTTAATTACCTCCTGTACTAAAACTCAATTTGATGAGTACGAAACAAGCTCTGGAACGGCTAATTTTACCACTTATATAGCCGTAGGTAACTCGTTTACTCAAGGATTACAAGATGGCGGATTGCACAATGAGTATGGTCAACAAGAAAACTCCTATCCGGCTATTATTGCAGGTCAGATGGGAACAAGTTTTGTTCAACCACTTGTTTCAGGAACTGGTTCCGGATATATGCATTTAGCGTACAGAAATGGAGAAATTGAAGTAATTAAAGCTTACGATCCAGACATTACAACGAATGACCCTGCTGCTATAAATTATGATCCTACTTTTACAACATGGGCAAATAAATCTATAAAATACAATAACTTGGGAGTGGGGGGAATTAATGTTAGAAATGTCGTTTCTCAAAACCCCACACAAGCATTAGAGTATCATATTTATTTAGGAAGCGGTGCTACTGCTCCCTTGGCTTGGAATGGTGTTTTAGGTGAGCCTATTAGTCCTTATGGTAGGTTTTTAGATTGGGGGTCGCTAGGTAATGAAAGGGAATATATTGATGAGGTGACAGCAAGTAATGCCACATTTTTTACCAATTGGTTAGGCATTAACGATGCCATGAGTTGGGCTAAAGAAGGTGGGGATGATGTAAGTGGTTCTTCAACACAAACCAATCCATTAGAATTTAGAGAAAAATACGATACCATATTGGATGCTTTTCAAGCAATGGGTGCTAAAGGAATTTGTGCAACTATTCCAGATGTTACTAGGTTCCCAATGTTTACAACCATTACTTTAGAGGTATTGGAAAAAGATATTTGGATTAAAGAAGGTGTTGACACTAACATTATTAGAAAAGCCACTAATGAAGATTTGATCTTATTAACGGCTAAAGATTTATTGGAAAACCAAGTAGGAGAAACAATGGGGAATCCATTGCCTCACCAAAATGTATTGGATAAAGATGAAGTAGTTGTCGCAAGAGCCCATATTAATGCATTGAATAACGAGATTAGAGCTTCAGCAGCTGCTCATGGATTTTTTGTTGTAGAGATGCATTCATTTATGGATAAACTGGTGTCTGGAATGACCTTTGATGGAATTGATTTAAGTACAAAATACATAGAGGGCGGAGCATATTCTTTGGATGGACTCCATCCAAATACAAGAGGTTATGCGATGATTGCCAATGAATTTATAAGAGCAATTAACCTTAATTTTAATGCTACGTTGCAACCTGTTTCCGTGGCAAATTATAGAGGAATTATTTTTCCATAAAAAAAGTCACTTAAACTAAGTGACTTTTTAATTTTTTTCTAAGTAATTATTTTTTAACAATTTTTTGGGCGTAGCTTCCTTCACTAGAGGAAACTCTCACAAAATAAAATCCTACAGGTATATGGGATAAATCAATTTTGTTGATGTAGGCGTTAGCATTTTGCTTCACCAAAACTTTTCCAACAGCATTAATAATTTCTATAGTAGCATTAAGTTCATTGTTTAACTCTACTGTTAGTTCACCATTAAAAGGATTAGGATAGATTGTTGCCTCTATTTTATTATCAGCTAATTCATTCACACTTACAGGTTGAGGAGCATTAGCACAATTTTTCTGAGTAGGTTTTTGTAGGTTATTTGGGTTACAATCTAAAATATTATAAAGGAATACAGCTAAACTATCCTTATTGTCTTGCATAATAGGAGCTGAACTAGCAAATGGAGGATGATTTCCTCCAGCATAGGTATCCAAATGATAGTAGGTACCTAAACCACTTGTTCTAATATCCATTAATCCACTTCCCATTAAAAAAACAGGTGTAAAACCATTTAAGGGTTGTCCATAATTATAAGGAACAGTTACGTCTGTTAAAGCGTGTGAACCATACCAAGGCACATCATCAGCATCGATATAAGATGTGTCAGCAACACCTCCAGCAAAACCAAAAGTCCCATTAGTTCTTGAACAGTATCCAGGGTTTCCACTAGTCCCTTCTAAACCTCCTACTTGACTTAAATACGTTTGCCATGTTGGTTGCAAATCCGAAACACTATCAACATAAGTCAAATTGTATGCTAAAATTGCTCCTGCAGAAGTTCCGCCAAAAAATATTTGGTCTGGATTAATTTTGTAGGTATTAGTAGTTGCAGCATCTTGTTTAAAGAATCGAACAGCAGCTTTTCCATCTTGAATAGCCATAAATACAACTTTTACAGTAGTTGCTTCCGCAATTAAAGAAAAAGCACTAGGGGCTAATCTGTAATTTATACTTGCACATACGTATCCTTTTTTAGCCAACTCAGTAGCAAAATAAACTTGATCAGCATCATTTTTAGTGCCTGCCGAAAATGAACCACCATGAGCTAAAAGGATTAATGGTCTATTAGTAGCTGTGTCACCTTGACCAGTATAAATGTCCATATCTAAATTAACCAAATTGCTATTTAGATCTATATTACTACCATATTGAACTGTTGTAACATCAACATTTGTAAAAATATCAGCTTGATACCTTCCATTACATTGTGCAGAAATTTGAATTGTTGCTAAAATTGAAATTGCTAGAACGTAAATTTTTTTCATAATTCTTTTGGTTTGTTATTTCGATTGTTAAATATACAAAATTATCTTTGCACTTATGGAGATAATAATAGGTCAGCGGGTAAAATTTATAAATGAGAATTTAGAAGGGGAGATAAAATCTATTATTTCTAAAGAGGAGGTATTGGTTGCATGTAATGACGGGTTTGACCATAAGGTGATGCTTTCGGAGCTTATATTTATTACGGATAACGATGAGATTGTATATCAGGTTGATGAAGGCTCCATCAAAGATAGAATTAAAACTAAAATAAATAAGGAACAACCATTAGAGGGAATACTTTCTAAATATCAAAACTTAAATAAATATAAATATGAAGGAGTTTTGGAAATAGATTTACATTTAGAACAGCTAGTGGAATTTCCAGGTAAATTAGATGATTGGCAACGATTGCATACACAAATGCAGCATGTGAAAAAATGCTTGAGTGCTGTCTTTGAAAAAAAGAGCATTCGAAGAGTGGTCTTTATTCATGGGGTAGGAACGGGAGTTCTAAAGACAGAATTGCATAATTATTTATCAGACTTTAATAACCTATATATCAAGGAAGGTGATTTTAGGGAATATGGTGCTGGAGCAACCGAAGTTGTTATTAAAAATTCCTAATTTCGCATTACAAATCGTTCTATCGCTTCATGTAAATGAAGAGGAAAGTCCGGACAGCATAGAGAAACTGACCTAGTGAAAGCTAGGGTGTTTTAATAGGAATATTAAAATAACAGCTAGTGCAACAGAGAATAGACTACCACTTGTGGTAAAGGTGAAAAGGTGAGGTAAGAGCTCACCAGTTACAAAAGTAATTTTGTATGCTTGTAAACCTTCAGTGCTGAAAAATCAAATAAACCAAGAAGACCTGCCTTGGCAGGTAAAAGGGTTTCTCGCCCAATCTTGGAGGGTAGATTGTTTGAGGGTAAGGGTAACTTTGCTCCTAGATAAATGATAGAACTCGACAGAATCTGGCTTATAGATTTGTATTTAAAAAACCCACT
Source organism: Vicingaceae bacterium (assembly GCA_041603555.1). Lineage (GTDB taxonomy): Bacteria > Bacteroidota > Bacteroidia > Flavobacteriales_E > Vicingaceae. Next base: position 51 of record JBFIEB010000148.1, on the reverse strand, counting down.
TCTAAGTGGGTTTTTTATCTTTATTTAGATTGCGGAATTATTAAGCTTTTT
>JBFIEB010000147.1:0-7000 GCA_041603555.1 Vicingaceae bacterium | reverse complement strand
GGCTAGAAGTTGCTGGTATTGCTTCACGAGTAGTAATAATGGTTTTATCCATTCTTTTTAATTTAGAATTCTCATCTCTTAGCTGGCGAGGTGATACTATTTGTCCAGCCTTCAACTCTTCTGATTCTCCTGCATCTAAAATAATTAGTTTATCAAAAATCCAATCGTTTTCTTCCATAAAATTTCTTTTATTAACGATAGATTTTTCTAAAAACTTAGTATCACCTGGATCTTCAATGTAAACTTTTCTCATCATTTGTCTAACGATAACCTCAAAGTGTTTATCATTAATTTTCACACCTTGTAATCGATAAACTTCTTGAACTTCGTTTACAATATATTCTTGAACCAATGTAGGTCCTTTAATTGCTAATATATCCTTTGGAGTAATTGAACCTTCAGATAGTGGAGTTCCAGCTTTGACGAAATCGTTTTCTTGAACTAAAATGTGCTTAGATAAATTAACTAAGTATTTCGTAACCTCGCCAGATCTTGATTCAACAATAACCTCACGATTTCCTCTTTTAATTTTACCAAAAGAAACAATACCATCTATTTCTGACACAACTGCTGGATTAGAAGGGTTTCTTGCTTCAAACAATTCGGTTACTCTAGGTAAACCACCTGTAATATCGGCAGAACCACCAGCAACTCTAGGTATCTTAACTAAGATATCTCCACCTTTCACTTTATCACCTTCATTAACTATAATATGCGCACCAACAGGTAAATTATATGTTCTTAGTAAATTTTTCTTCCCATCAACAATAGTTAAAACAGGAATTTTTTTCTTATCTTTAATTTCTGAAATTACTTTTTCAGTAAATCCTGTTTGTTCATCAGATTCTTCTTTATAGGTTAGCCCTAACTCAAAGTTTTCGAAAGCTACTTTTCCATCAACCTCTGTAAGAATTACAGCATTATAGGGATCCCAATCACAAATTAAATCTCCTTTTTTAATGTTGGTGTTGTTTTTAATATGAATATGCGAACCGTAAGGAATGTTCCCGGTTGTCAGGACAATCTTAGTCTTAGGGTCAACAATTTTCATTTCAGCAGCTCTACCTATAACAACTTCAATAGCTTCACCAGCTTCATTCTTTTTAGAAATAGTTCTTAATTCATCAATTTCTATATTACCATCGTATTTTGCTTCAATACTAGAAATACCAGTAATTTTAGAAGCTGTACCACCAATATGGAATGTTCTTAATGTTAATTGTGTACCAGGCTCTCCAATTGATTGGGCAGCAATAACACCAACGGCCTCTCCTCTCTGAACCTTTCTACCGGTCGCCAAATTTCTACCATAACATTTAGCACAAACACCTCTTTTTTGCTCACAAGTTAGTACAGATCTAATTTCTACTTCATCTATAATAGAATCTTCTATAATTTGAGCAATATCTTCTGTAATATATTCCCCAGAAGCTACAATTAGATCTTCGGTTTCAGGTAAGTAAAGGTCATGTACAGAAGTTCTTCCTAAAATTCTATCATATAAAGATTCTACTACATCTTCATTATTTTTAAGAGCGGTGGCCATTAAACCTCTTAACGTACCACAATCTTCATCCGTAATCACAACATCTTGAGCAACATCAACCAATCTTCTTGTTAAGTAACCAGCATCTGCTGTTTTAAGTGCTGTATCGGCTAAACCTTTACGAGCTCCGTGAGTAGAAATAAAATATTCAAGTACAGAAAGCCCTTCTTTAAAATTTGCTAGAATTGGATTCTCAATAATTTCTTGACCACCCGAGCTACCAGATTTTTTTGGTTTTGCCATCAACCCTCTCATACCAGATAATTGACGAATTTGTTCTTTAGAACCCCTTGCACCAGAATCAAACATCATGTAAATTGAGTTAAATCCTTGTTGGTCATTTTTAAGATTCGTCATTAGTGTATTAGTTAACCTAGTATTTGTATGTGTCCAAATATCAATTATTTGGTTGTATCGCTCATTGTTAGTGATGAATCCCATATTATAATTATTCATTACCTCATCTACTTCAGAATTGGCATCCTTAACCATTTTATCCTTCTCATCAGGAATCATGATATCATCAAGATTAAACGATAACCCACCTCTAAATGCCATATCATATCCTAAAGTCTTAATATTATCTAGAAATTCAACCGTTTTTGATGTTCCAGTAACCTTAAGAATGTTTCCTATAATATCCCTAAGTGATTTTTTGGTTAACAGTTCATTAACAAATCCAACTTCTTCAGGAACAAGCTCATTGAAAATTACTCTACCAGCACTTGTTTCAATTATTTTCTCAACTAATTTACCTTTCTCAATATCTTTTGTTCTTACATTTATTTTTGCATGAATATCTAATACTCCTTCATTATGTGCAATAATTACCTCTTCAGGAGAATAAAAAGTCATTCCTTCACCTTTTACGATTTCTTCTTTAGTAGATATTTTATCTTTAGTTAAATAATAGAGTCCAAGTACCATATCCTGAGAAGGAAGTGTAACTGGAGTTCCATTTGCAGGATTCAAAATATTATGAGAAGCCAACATTAATAATTGGGCTTCTAATATGGCAGCATTACTTAGTGGTAGGTGAACAGCCATTTGATCACCATCAAAATCGGCATTAAAAGCTGTACAAACTAAAGGATGTAATCTAATCGCTTTTCCTTCAATTAATTTTGGTTGAAAGGCTTGAATACCTAAACGGTGTAGGGTAGGAGCCCTATTTAGTAATACTGGATGGCCTGTTAGGACATTTTCGAGAATATCCCAAACAATAGGTTCTTTTTTATCAACTATTTTTTTAGCTGATTTTACCGTTTTTACAATACCTCTTTCGATTAATTTTCGAATAATAAAAGGCTTGTATAATTCGGCAGCCATATCTTTAGGAATACCACATTCGTGAAGTTTAAGACTTGGTCCCACTACAATTACAGAACGAGCAGAATAATCAACCCTCTTTCCTAATAAGTTTTGACGGAACCTACCTGATTTACCTTTTAAACTATCTGATAAAGATTTTAGAGCTCTATTAGCATCCGTTTTAACGGCACTCGATTTTCTTGAGTTATCAAATAATGCATCAACAGATTCTTGCAACATACGCTTTTCATTACGTAATATTACATCCGGAGCCTTAATTTCTATCAACCTTTTTAATCGATTATTTCTAATAATAACTCTTCTATATAAATCATTTAAATCAGAGGTGGCAAACCTTCCTCCATCCAGGGGTACTAATGGACGAAGTTCAGGTGGAATTACTGGAACAACCTTAATAATCATCCATTCAGGTTTGTTTTCAATTCTTTTGTTAGCTGAACGGAATGATTCAACAACCTGAAGTCTTTTAAGCGCCTCATTTTTTCTTTGCTGGGAAGTTTCGGTATTTGCATTATGTCTTAAATCGAATGATAGTGCATCTAAATCGAGTCTTTTTAGTAATTCAAAAAGGGCTTCAGCACCCATTTTTGCAATAAATTTATTAGGATCATTGTCATCTAAATACTGATTTTCTTTAGGAAGAGCATCTAAAACGTCCAAGTATTCTTCTTCAGTTAAAAAATCTAAATATTCAATAGGTTCACCTTCTGCATTCATAGCCCCTGCAGAATTAATAACTACATATCTTTCATAGTAAATAATGGTATCTAATTTCTTAGTAGGTAAGCCTAATAAATAACCAATTTTGTTTGGTAACGACTTGAAATACCAGATATGAGCAACGGGAACAACCAATGAAATATGTCCCATCCTTTCTCTTCTAACTTTTTTCTCAGTAACTTCTACACCACACCTATCACAAATAATTCCTTTATATCGAATTCTTTTGTATTTCCCGCAGTGACATTCCCAATCCTTTATAGGACCAAAAATTCTTTCACAGAATAAACCATCTCTTTCTGGTTTATAGGTTCTATAGTTAATTGTTTCAGGTTTTAATACTTCTCCACTAGATCTTTCTAGAATTAATTCTGGAGAGGATAAACTGATTGTAATTTTTGAAAAATTACTGCTTGTTTGATTACTATCGCGCTTAAAAGCCATATTATTGAGATATTTGAAAGTTCAAATTATAATATTAATTAGTCCATTGTGATGTTAAGAGATAATCCTCTTAATTCGTGTAACAATACATTAAATGATTCTGGAATACCAGGTGTTGGCATCGGTTCTCCTTTAACAATTGCTTCATAAGCTTTCGCTCTTCCCTTTACATCATCAGACTTTATAGTCAAGATTTCTTGAAGGATGTTTGCAGCACCAAATGCTTCAAGTGCCCATACTTCCATTTCTCCAAATCTTTGACCACCAAATTGTGCTTTACCCCCCAGTGGTTGTTGAGTAATTAATGAATATGGACCAATAGAACGAGCATGCATTTTGTCGTCTACCATATGTCCTAATTTCAACATATAAATTACTCCAACGGTCGCAGGTTGATCAAATCTTTCACCAGTTCCGCCATCATATAAGTAAGTTTTACCATATTGAGGTACTCCAGCTTTAATGCAATACTCATTAATTTCTTCAACTGATGCTCCGTCAAAAATAGGCGTAGCAAACTTCTTATCTAGTTTTTGACCAGCCCAGCCTAACACGGTTTCATAAACTTGTCCAAGATTCATCCTAGAAGGTACACCTAGTGGGTTTAAGACAATATCAACGGGAGTACCATCTTCTAAGTAAGGCATATCTTCTTCACGCACAATATTTGCAACAATACCTTTGTTCCCATGTCGACCTGCCATCTTATCCCCAACCTTAAGTTTTCGTTTTTTAGCTAAGTAAACTTTTGCTAGTTTAATAATACCCTGAGGCAGTTCATCTCCAACAGAGATAGCGTATTTCTTTCTTTTATATACACCTAAGATTTCATTAGTTTTAATACTATGATTGTGTAATATTTGTTTAACTAATTCATTTAAATCTTTAGATGTGGTCCAGTTTTTAGAATCGATGAAAATAAAGTCATCAATTTTTTCTAAAACTTTAATACTAAACTTAGTTCCTTTAGAAATTATATCCTCATTGTAATAGTTTACAACTCCTTGACAAGTTTTTCCATTAACAACATTGTACAATTTATCAATTAACTCTTTTTTCAAAGAAGCAATTTCTTTATTGTATTCTTCATCTAAACGAGCAATAAGATTTTTTTCTTCAGCTCTAACTTTTTTATCTTTAACAGCTCTTTGAAAAAGTTTTTTATCAACTACTACCCCTCTAACAGAAGGTCTTACTTTTAGTGAAGCATCTTTTACATCCCCAGCTTTGTCTCCAAAAATTGCTCTCAAAAGTTTTTCTTCTGGAGTAGGATCTGTTTCTCCCTTTGGTGTAATTTTTCCAATAAGGATGTCTCCTTCAGAAACTTCAGCACCAACCCTAATAATTCCGTTTTCATCTAAATCTTTAGTAGCTTCTTCGCTAACATTAGGAATATCAGCTGTTAGTTCTTCAAGACCTCTTTTAGTATCCCTAACTTCGGTAGAAAACTCCTCAATATGCACTGAAGTAAAAATATCATCTTTTACTACTTTCTCAGAAATAACGATAGCATCTTCAAAGTTGTAACCCTTCCATGGCATAAACGCAACTTTTAAGTTTCTACCTAAAGCTAATTCTCCATTTTCTGTAGCATAACCTTCACACAAAACTTCACCTTGTTCTACTTTTTGTCCTTTTACAACAATAGGAGAAAGGTTTACACAAGTATTTTGATTTGTTTTTTGAAAATTTGATAAATCATATGATTTAGAATCACCATTAAAACTAACTAATTTTTCGTTTTTAGTTCTATCATATTTTATGGTAATTGTGTTAGAGTCAACGTACTCAACTATACCTGAAGTTTCAGCATTTATAAGTACTCTTGAATCTTGAGCAACCCTACCTTCAAGACCTGTTCCAACTATTGGTGCCTGTGGATTTAATAATGGTACAGCTTGCCTCATCATGTTAGACCCCATCAATGCTCTATTTGCATCATCATTTTCTAAGAAAGGGATTAAAGAAGCTGCTATAGAAGCAATTTGATTTGGAGCTACATCCATCATTGCAATCTCCTTAGGTTTTGCCAATGGAAAATCTCCTTCCAATCTCGATTTAACAGTTTTGGTTAGGAAGTTTCCTTTACCATCCACTTGGGCATTTGCTTGAGCAATTATTCTTCCATTTTCTTCCTCTGCACTTAAATAAATAACTTCTTTTTTGAGGTTTACCTTTCCTTCTTCAACATGACGATAAGGTGTTTCAATAAAACCTAGCTTATTTACTTTTGCATAAACACACAGAGAGGAAATCAGACCAATGTTTGGTCCCTCTGGAGTTTCGATGGGACATAGTCTTCCGTAGTGGGTATAGTGAACATCTCTTACTTCGAACCCTGCCCTCTCTCTAGATAAACCTCCAGGTCCTAAAGCAGACATTCTTCTTTTGTGGGTTATCTCTGATAATGGATTCGTCTGATCCATAAATTGAGATAATTGATTTGTACCAAAAAATGAGTTAATTACTGATGATAGTGTTTTAGCATTAATCAAATCTGAAGGAGTAAATACTTCATTATCTCTAACATTCATTCTTTCACGAATAGTTCTTGCCATTCTAGACAGACCAACTCCAAATTGATTATACAATTGTTCCCCAACTGTTCTGACTCTTCTATTACTTAGGTGATCAATATCATCAACCAAAGTCTTGGAGTTTATTAATTCAATTAAATATTTTATGATAGAAATAATATCTTCTCTTGAAAGAGTTCTGACATCCTCATCAATATCTAATCCTAATTTTTTATTTATTCTAAATCGACCTACCTCCCCTAAATCATACCTAGTTTCTGAGAAGAATAATTTATCAATTACACCTCTAGCAGTTTCTACATCTGGCGGCTCAGCATTTCTTAATTGTCTATAAATATGTTCAACAGCCTCTTTTTCTGAATTGGAAGGATCTTTTTGAAGTGTGTTGTAAATAATTGCAAAATCTGCAGAGTTTACATCT
>JBFIEB010000146.1:0-7029 GCA_041603555.1 Vicingaceae bacterium | reverse complement strand
TCTAAATCTGAATCATTTTCCAATGGATGAGAATGTTTCTTCAACTCTTTTATTATATGTTCTTCGGCAGTTATCATAAGCATTTTAAGTAATTATATACAATAGAGTAGTAAAAGTTTATAATTATAGATTTAATGTATCAATACAGGAATAGAGTGCTTTTGTTAATCTTATCTTCCGCAAGATTAGTTAATTCTTGGTCAATAGTTTTTTCCTCATTTAGTGTGTCAAAAAGCGATTCCGCAATTTTATCATAATCCATTTCTGAAGCATAAGAAGTAAGTGACCCTAAACATGCAATTTTACTATGAATTAATTGTTGAATAGAATTGATAATAATAACATCTCGAACATCTGAATATTTACTTCTTTCTATAATTTTTAGCACATGTTTAAACATAAAATTGTAACATTCATTTTTCTCCCCTTGTAGGTTTATATTTAAATTTCTAAAAGTCTGCAGTAATCTGATAGATTGATTTTTTCGGATTTTCATCTGTTTATCTATCATTTTTTTAAGTTGCTGATTACTTACAAGTTTCTGGATGGCTGGAAGCATTATTTGTTCTTGCTTATTTGCATCATATATGCCACGCCCCTGTTCTATGAAAAAGTCTTCGAGGTTTTCTATTGTTTTATATAGCATTGATAATTTCCGAAAAAATTGATAACCAAAAGTAAATCAGATAACAAATAAATTCAATGACTTATATTGCTTATTGGCAATGATTAACGTTATGCTGCGGTAGTAATATTTGCTAGAATATTTAAAAAAGATAAAAAAGGATGCAATGTTGGTTTATGAAAATGATTTACCTGGTTGGAAATAGCTCAATGATAATAATATTCTTCGTATAATACCTCTTTTTCATGTTCCAATAAAGTTCCATCTTCACGAAATTTAAGATAATGAAGGACTCCATTCTCATGAAGAACAATTTTAAAAAATTTACCACCATCTTTGCTTTTTTCTAGGTCAACAGTAGAAAGATAACCTTCATAAAAATGCTTACGGATATAGTTAGATATTTCGTATGGTAATTTGTGCATCATTCCTGTTTTATAGAATTAAACTTGTTAATTAAACAACTAAAATAAAGATGACTTTAACATAATTGAAATGACAATAGTCATGGATTTCAAATGACTTTTGCTAGTTAATAAATTAGAGAAAAGTATTTTTATATTTATGCATATTGTTACTCGTACCGCAAAGCATCAATAGGATTAAGCTTTGCTGCTTTTCGAGCAGGAAAATATCCAAAAGCAATTCCTACCAGTGCCGAAAATCCGAAACCCATGGCAATAGAATAAGCAACAGTAGGAATATAAAAATCAGATGCTTTATATATAATATAATTTCCAATAACACCGAGTACGATTCCAAAAAATCCTCCAGCCAAACTCAAAACAATAGCTTCAATTAAAAATTGTGTTAAAATATCACTTTCTCTGGCACCAATTGCAAGCCGGGTTCCTATTTCTCGTGTTCGTTCGGTTACAGAAACTAACATAATGTTCATAATTCCAATACCTCCTACAATAAGAGAAATACTTGCTATTGCTCCTAATAAAACAGTTAAGATTCCAGTAATGTTTCCTGTGATTTTCTGAAGTTCAATTTGCGTCATAGTTTCAAAATCATCTTCATCATCATCCAATATATTATGAGATTCTCGTAACAATTCAGTTGCTTCAATTTCAGCATCAATTATATGATCTTCACTTAAGGCACTGGCCATAATCATATTATAGCCACTTCGATGACCAAACAACCTATTCTGTACCGTTGTATAAGGAGCTATAATTATATCATCCATATCTTGCCCCATGCCGCCAGTTCCTTCTTTTTCGAGTAATCCAACTATTAAAAAAGGCACTTTGTCTATTCGTATCTGCCTTCCTACAGGATCCCGTCCAGAAAAAAGTTCTTCTCTAATAGTTTCACCAATAACACAAACTTTTCTGGCTGTTTTTACATCTTCTTCGGTAAAATAATTCCCAATAATCAATTCTCTGCTGGATATACTAAAATAATCATAAGAAACCCCATAGATTGTTGTTATCTTATAGCCATCAGGACCAATTGCATGTGCACCAATAGCTACTAGTGGTGATAATTTTGGCATCCAAACAGAATTTTTTTTCAAAACATCAAAATCTCTTTTACTAATAGGCTTACCCATCCTGATATTTATGCCCGCCTTATGTTCCATTTTAGTTCTAATCATTACTAAATTGGTTCCTAAACCAGATATTTGATTCCGAACTTGCATAGTTGCCCCTTCACCTGCAGAAATAGTCATGATTACTGCAGCTACTCCAATAATAATACCTAGTGTAGTAAGAATACTTCGGGTCCTATTTTTATATATGGACTGAAAAGCTACTTTAAATATTTTTAACAACTGTCTCATGTTTTCTTTAAGCGGTTAGCTCCAAATCTTTTAAAGCACTTTCCTTGGAACTACGATTTTCAATTAGCTTATCAGTCAAAACACTACCATCTCTTAAATAAATCATGCGTTTTGCAAATTGTGCTATTTCGGGCTCATGTGTTATCATTACTATAGTTTTTCCTTTATCATTCAATCGTACAAATAAATCAGCAATATCAATACTTGTTCTACTATCTAAATTACCAGTAGCTTCATCAGATAAAATAAGGGCCGGATCATTTACTAAAGCTCTCGCTATTGCTACTCTTTGTTGTTGCCCTCCAGAAAGCTCATTGGTTTTATGATGAATACGATCTCCTAAATCTACTTGTTCTAATGCTTTTTTAGCATGACTTTCCAAATTAGAAAATCTACCCGTTCTATCATAAATAAGCGGCAATTCTACATTTTCTAACGCAGAAGTTCGAGATAATAAATTGTAACTCTGAAAAATAAAACCAATTTTTTGGTTACGGATGTCAGCCAATTGATTTTTATTTAGGCTATTAACATACACCCCATCTAAGTAATATTCTCCGGAAGAAGGTTGATCAAGACATCCCAAAATATTTAAAAAGGTAGATTTCCCAGACCCCGAAGATCCCATAATTGCCACAAACTCACCTCTCTCAATTGTCATATCTATATCCGTAACTGCATGTATTTCTATATCCCCATTTTTAAAAACACGACTCACTTTTTTTGTCTCAATTACTTTTTCCACCTTCATTTCCTACTCTTTTGCTTTAATTCCATTAATGACCTTAGTGTCTTCTGGTAATTCGGAATCTCCAAGAAAGTTTTTAATTTCAGATTGTAATCCAGTTTTAATTCCTATTTCAATAAACTTGAAATCTAATTTTCCATCCGAATTCAAATAGAAGAATCCATTGATTTTAGGAGGTAAAATTTTCTTGAAATTTACGGGTGTATACATATCTTCATCATTAATGACTTTATTAAATTTTTTCTTAAGCGAATCCGGTAATATTTTATTGGCTTTTGCTTCTAAAATGGGTTTTATTTCGACCAACATGAACTCATTAGGTCTAAATCGCAATGCTGAATTATTGATCAGCAAAACATCTTTCGCAGTATTTATAATAAATTCAATATTAGTGGTCATTCCAGGCAATAATAACCTTTTCTCATTGTCAACAAAAACAACAACCTGATAATTTACCACATCATTAATTTCCTTAGGTTGCAATCTTATTTGATTGACTTTCCCATAAAAAAAAGTTTCGGGGTAGGTTTGTACCACAAATCTTACTTGCATGTTATCCTTAATATACCCAATATCACTTTCATCAACATCCGCCAGAATTTGCATTTTCGATAGATCTTCTGCTATAATAAACATTGTAGGAGTAGAAAAAGAAGCTGCTACTGTTTGACCTTCTTCTACACTTCGTTCGGTAATGATGCCATTTATCGGTGATGTGATACGTGCATATCCTAAACTAACCTTTATATTATTTACAGATGCCAAAGCCATTTCTCGTGCACTAACCGCCTGATCATAGATATATTTGGAGGTGGTATACTCTTTTTCTGAAATACCATTTAGTTCATATAATGAGCTATTTCTTTCAAATTCAACTTTGGCCTGATTTAGTTGTGATGTGCTAACAGCTAAATTGGCTTGTGCACTAATTAAATTGGTATTTAATAATTTTAAATCCATTTCAGCCAACAGCTGTCCTGCTGTAACCTTATCATTATAATCAACATAAATCTTTTCAATGGTACCAGATATCTGGGTACCAACCTCTACGGTATTCATTGCTTCAACGGTACCTGTACTGGAAACACTTGCCTCAATATTTCCTTTTTCCAAAATAGTATAAGTATAGTTGAGTTTTTTAGTGGTTAATAAAGGTTTTACAATCAAATAACCAACTATTATGACTATGACTACAAATATGATCCACGCTAATTTTTTCATATATCTCTATTTTAGTCTTGTCATATGAATATTTGGCATCTTATCCTTTAACCATGTCTTTGCATCGAAAGTATCTTCCTTATTTTTTTAGTACCTCTGTTTTTTTGCTAGGAAAAAAGCAGATTCATACATATTAATACTGACTAGTATGTTTTATCTAAGCCTAATGAATCGCGCCAAGAATTATCTTTGTTGGCATTTTTTTTCCAATAATCAGTAAAAACTGATTTTAGTAAAGTTGCTTTTGTAGTAAGTAATTTTATTTCGTCATCAAATTTTTCTTTGTACGTTTCTTCCCAACCAGTTATTCTATGTGGAAATTCTTTTTCAAAAAATATTCTTAATACCCTATCTGATTTAGGGTAGGAAAGTGTATACGAATTTATTTTTTCATCCCCTTTAACTACTCCTACACTTGCTTCTACATCTTCTATAGCAAGTCTCATGTGTCTTAATCGAGCTTGCATTGTTCCCGGAATCATTTTTATTTTTCCTTGAGGTAAATTTTCAGGTGAAAAACGAATCAACGCATAAATCTCATCCTCTAAATATGCATCATTCAAACTGTAACTTTCATCCCCACCTTGCTCGAAATAAGAGAAAGACGACACCCTATATCGATTATCTCTAAGATTTAATTGCATGAAAGTTTGTCCACACCAATCTTGAGAAGACGAAGTAAGCTTTAAGGTATTAGGAAATTTAACACGGTCTATGGGTGTAAATACAGAATTCATCATTGAGTAGTCATAAATACCTGTCACGAACCGCTTAATGTAATTTAATTTGAGTATGGGTAATCCCTCTTTCTGGTTGTCAGATTTTACTTGTTTATCACCTAGAAAATTTTCCGTTACAAAAACAAGAATTGCTTGATTTGAATCACGTAACTCACCGTAACGAGCTTGCGAAAGTTGATAATGATTTATTTCTGATTTACCTTGATACCAGTAAGATTTAAAATCGTTCGAATCATTATCCTCCAGTTCCTTTTTCTTATTTTCTTTTAATGGAGATGTAATACAACTTAAGGTTATAATGATTATACCGGTTAGAATTACCGAGTTCAAAAAAAATAACTTTATGTAATTCTTCATTCTTAAAATTATTCAAGCAAAAATATAAAAGAAAATTTTATTAAATAAATCTCATTTAATCTTCCAAATAAGCAGAATACATCCATACCAACTTTTCTTGATTTTTTATAGCGTCACTCATTAAGTTATATGTACCTTCATCACCCATTTCATCAGAAAAAGAAAGTATTTCTCTTTCAAGCCTAATGATAGTTTTTAAGGAACTCAAAATATCTTTGGCGGCCAAAAGAGGATCACTAACATTATTTTTTTCGGTTATTTTTGATTCCGTTCTGTAGTCTGAAAAATTATGATTTGCCGAATATCCTAAAGTAGTAACTCTTTCCGCTATTTCATCAATTTTCAAATATAATTTGCCATACAATTCTTCAAATTTGATATGAAGTTCAAAAAATTTTTGCCCTTTTAGATTCCAATGATATCCTCTAACGTTTTGATAAAAAATGGAATAATTGGCCAAAAGTACATTCAACTTTTTCGCCAATTGTTTCGACTTATTCTTTTCTAATCCAATTTGACTTAAATTACTTGTTTTTACTTCCAGTGTTGTTTGATGATTCATGATTTTTTATTATTAAGTTGATTATATTATTAAGAGTAATTACCCAAAAATTATTTAGCATTTTGAAAATTTTTCGCCACCTGTTCCCAATTGATAATATTCCACCAACCATTAATATAATCAGCCCGTTTGTTTTGGTACTTTAGGTAATAAGCGTGTTCCCATACATCCAAACAGAGAATAGGCGTACCTCTAAAAGCTGAAACATCCATCAAAGGATTATCTTGATTTGGAGTTGTTCCAATTTCTAATTTTCCATTTTTTATTACAAGCCACGCCCACCCGGAACCGAAATGTTTTAAAGCGGCTTCATTAAATCTGTTTTTAAAATTCTCTAAAGAGCTAAAAGAACTATTTATGGCTTCTGATAATTTCCCTGTTGGTTGTCCACCACCATTTTTTTTCATCAACTTCCAAAACATGGAGTGATTATAATGACCTCCAGCATTATTACGAACAGCAACAGGGTACTTACTGACGTTTTTGATAATATCTTCAACAGATGGTGGAACATTGTTCAATACCTCCAATTCTTTATTCAAATTATTGATATATCCAGCATGGTGTTTTCCGTGATGGATTTCCATAGTCTTTTTATCAATGTACGGTTCCAGATCATCATGTGCATAAGGCAAAACTGGTAATTCAAATTGTTTAGTTAAAGTTGGTTCTAACGTATCTAAATTTTCTTTTTTCATAGTATATAATTTTTGGATAAAAGTATCCGACTATAGGAGAAAGAACGATAACCAATATCATTGAATAAAGCACATATTTATCACTGTTTATAATCATTATAACTTATAATATTGTCGTACAATTTATGATATATGAGCATTACAACTACCGAAAAAAAAGAAACAAAGAAAAAGAAAGCTTTTTCAAGCCCAGCGAGTGAAAAATCTATTAGTAATACAATAACAGCACTTAACAAGAATGGAATTCAGGCATTTGCATTTGATTCTGAAAAGGAATTAAAGAGTA
>JBFIEB010000145.1:0-7042 GCA_041603555.1 Vicingaceae bacterium | reverse complement strand
TAACATTGCAGATCCTTTAACACCTGTTAGAACTGGGTATTACGACACCTTCCCTTCAGCCCAAGATGATGATTTTAGAGGAGCTTGGGGCGTTTATCCTTACCTACCTTCAGGTACTGTTTTAGTAAGTGATAGAAATACAGGCTTGTATGTTTTTGACGTTTCTGCTGCAATTGTGAGTACTCCAGAACTTAATACTAATATCAAAAGTATATCAATATACCCTAACCCATCATCCTATAAAATAAACATTGCTTTTGAAAACCCGACTAGAGAAAACTACACTTTAGTGGTTATTGATCTTCAAGGAAAAATTGTAAGAAAAATTTCAAACATTACTTCAAATAAAATTGAATTTAAAAACGACAATTTACAAAGTGGTATTTATTTTATTCAATTAAAGTCGGTCAAGAAAATACTTTCAGGAAATTTTGTTATTGAATAATTTAGAATTTAAATCTAATTTGAGCCTTAATTTCTTGTTTGTGATTTCCTTGTATTTCTTCCAATCCGGAGCTAATGACATCTACGTTATCATAATAGGTTAAGCCATAACGCAGCCAAACATCAATCCCTCGCATTACCTTATACCTTAATGTTAAATAAGTTCGTGTACCCCTATTGTAATAAGCCGGTATAGAAAACATATAGAGCACATCATTTTCATAGGCATAAATTCTACTGTTGTAGGAGTCCGTATCAAATATTCCGTATCTAAATGAGAATGAAAAAGGACTGCTTTTTGGTTTGTAAATAATGTCTTGATAAATAATATAACCCACCTCATAAGGAGATTCTTCTTTGTCGTAATTTACCAATTCTACCCTACTTTTAATCTTAAATGATTCCGAAATTTTGTAAGCAAAATTGTAACGGTAATTGGTTTGTTTTTCATGCACCAAATAATCGATTCCTTCATTTAAATCAACAGCCGTATTTTCCAGTTTATCCTTTTCTCGAATTCGGACATACATCTCCATTTTTTTTGAAGGTTTATACGTTAGTTGGGCTAAATATTGATACCCTCCTGATGGAGCATTTATACCAAATTTTAGCCATGGAAATGTGAACTGATCGTAATAAGCGGATAAAGTAAATTTCTTTGCAGGCTTTGCTATAAAGCCCATATAAGTTCCTTTTTCATTTTCGTTGGTAGAAGCTTCGCCCAATCCGGCACTAGATATTGGTTGGAAATTCCGTTGATAATCTCGATACAAAACAGCCACCGAAAATCTTGGGTCTAATGTAATTAACGCACCCGAAACAAAGGCACTACCTGCATCCAAACTTTTTGAAAATTCACCAAAAAAATTGAAGTTTTTGTAAATCCAATTATAATCCACTCCTATGTTGGTTTGCTGATTATCGTTATTTCTAAACTGACTGTAAGTAGCCAAATTGGGGTTGAAGTCGCTGTTCAATTCACTATAAACTCCCGTTACACCAAAGTTTAACCTCCTGGTTTTATATGCTAGGTGTCCACCCATTTGTTGTTGGGTAATGGCATCCTTATCTTCAATTTCATTAAAAGTTCTGTGTAAACCTGTTTGTTGAACTGAGGTAACAGAAAGCACTTCATTGTCTTGTGTAGAAGAATCTGCGAGTTCAATATTGGCATCTACATTATTATAAGAATAAAAAGCTGTGGCTTCAATTTTATTGAATTGCAAAGCGATTCCTCCCCCTCTTAGAAACCGACTTTCATCTACTGAAGTGTAAGGTTTTAATCCGATTGCACTTCTTTTAATCAACATAATATCTGCTGATTTTCCAAAAGCTATTCCTGACCAATAGGTTAAGCCTTGACCAAATTGTGCTTGGTAATCTCCAAAAGCGAGTTGTTTTATTTTACCTTGATTTTTAATAAAGAAATGTCCTGAATAAAAATCAAAACCTTGTTTTTGAGTTCCTGTAAAAAATTCTTCCCCGGCATCTTTTTCAGCAGTAAAACCAATGCTTAAATGATTGCCATATTTGTAACGGTAACGTGTATATAGTTTTGCTTCATCGCCAATGTATCTAGAATTTGGACTAGCTGCCAAAGCAGAATCAGTAGTTGGGCTAAATCCTTTTTTTTCTTCTAAAACCGTTACATAACGGACAAATAATTGATTTTCTCCATTTTTAATTAGCTCATTAAATGATAGCTGAGCATTATCAACATCTGACGAAACTTTTACAAACGGTAAAAGCATTTTTATAACATCAGTGTCAAAACCATCTATAGTTTGTAGTTCTTCCAAAGTCATCAGCTTTCCGTTCTGTTCAATATGAGCCAATAAATTATTTATTTGAATACTCGTAAGTATTCCCAATTCCTCTAATTCATTTAAATCTGCTCGGTTTAAGTTTAGTGGATGATCGTAGAAATAAGAAAGTTGGTCAAAAATGGTGGTATAATCTGCATCAGATTCTTCAGCATCTTCAATTAAATATTCTACCCGTTTTTCAATGATTTTATTTTTTTCATCTTCTTTGTTTTGAGAATAAATTGCAAAAGGACACAAGATGAATACGAACAAAAGACTCTTATGATTCGTGAAAAAGTTCATTATATAATTGGAGTATCTGCTTTTTTAGCCCTCTTCTTTTTTGAATAGATAATTGAAATTCCAGGGGTTATGCCTAAAGTTTGGTGAAATGAAGAAGACAAATCAACTTTAAAATCTTTAAGCTGCATACCAAACCCAAAAGCATATTGCGTTGGATTGGTAGAAATTCCTCCTCGTAAGTAAAGTATCTCTGTGATATGATATTCTATTCCTGCATTTACTATCGCGTCAAAATTTACATCTTTTTCGGTTGAAACTCCCAACATCACTTTATTAGAAAACCGATAATCCAATCCTAATTTCATAATGGTAGGGACTCTTTCATTATCATATTCTGCTAATTTTGCTCTAGTCGGATTATAAACGTGCATCCCAAGTGAAAGCTCCTTACTTAGTTTTGCTATCAGACCCACAGCACCGGTTAGTGTAGTTTTACTACCATACTCTTGAGGAAGTTTTGTGTTTAAATAATTCATCTGAACTCCCATAGTAAACTTATCTCCAAAACGTTGGCCATAGGATAAACCAGCCTTTGTTTCATTGTATAATTCAAATCCGAATGAAGCAACACTAACTCCAAATGCTCCAGATTTTGAGGGTAAAACAAAGGCTGCAGCCTTATAACCTGTTTCTTTTAATAAGAATCTATTTTCATAATAAATACCTCCAGAAATATCTTTAACAAAACCCAAACCTGCTTGATTATTATTAGCCGACCAGACATCCGAAAGAGTAACATTATACCCTCCCATAGCAGCTGATCTCGCCCCAACAAAATCATTACCGATTTGGGCTGATAGATGCTGAATTAAATTCAGCATGACGAATAGAAAAATATATTTATAATATTTACTCATTCTTTGTATCATTCCAAGTAATATGCGTTGATTCTTGCATTGGACGATTTGGTTCTTCTTCTCGTAAGGGTTCACATTCCTTTAAAGTATTGAAGCATTCTTTTGGTAATTGTTGGTATAATCCTGTTCCTTTTGATTTCCATGCTATCATTTCATCACTAACTTCTTTTACAATTTTAGCAGGATTACCTACTAACAAACTTCGTTTGGGTATTTTCATTTTTGCCGGTACAAAACATAGTGCTCCAACTATACACTCATCTCCCATTTCTACATCATCCATTACCACGCTGTTCATTCCGACTAAACAGTTCTTACCAATTGTTCCACCATGGATAATTGCTCCATGACCAATATGTGCTCCTTCTTTTAAGGTAACCGTTATTCCGTGAAACATATGTATCGTACAACTCTCTTGAATGTTACATCCATCCTCAATAATTATTTTACCCCAATCGCCTCGAATTGCAGCTCCAGGACCAACATAAACATCAGCACCAATAATTACATTTCCTGTAACAGCTGCTAAGGGATGGATAAAAGAACTCTCATGAACAACTGGCTTAAAGCCATTAAATTCGTATATAGCCATTAATTTTGATTTAGTGTAAATATAATTAAAGCAGTTTTGCTAGACAAGCTAATTTATAAAGTGGTGACTCAAATTTACTTGCACTTAAATTATTACTATATTTATCTGCCCTAAAACTTAAACATTGATTATGAAAAAAATTATACTACTTATTTTACCTCTATTATTATTTATATCTTTTTCAAATGCCTCTCACATAGTGGGTGGAGATATTTCTGTGGCATGGGTAGGCCCCGGACAAAATGATTTTCAAATTAAAGTAAGAATACTTCGTTCATGTGCTGCTGCTTCAGCCGGAATGCCAACAACTGCAACAGTAAGGGTTCATGATTTAGTTACATACGCTCTAACACAACAATTTTCAATCACTAATCCTACCATCACTCCTAATCTACCTTTTGGAGACCCATGCTGGACGCCTGCAGGTCTATGTGTTGATCTGGGTGAATTTGTTCAAAATGTTACCATTCCTAATAATCCTAATGGGTATTTTCTGGAATACCAAATTTGTTGTAGAAATGCCGGTATTACTAACCTAGCCAATCCTTCATCTGAAGGAATGACATTTTATTGTGAAATACCAGACCCCGGAAATATTGCTACATTAGCTAATTCTAGCCCTGATATGGGACCAATTCCACTAGATGCTTATTTATGTGTAAACACTTCAAAGAATTTTCAATTTAACGTAACAGATGCTGATGGTGATTCATTGGTTTACAGTTTAGTAACACCTATAGATGATGGGCCGGCAAATCCTGCACCAGCATTCCCATATAATGATGTTACTTGGGCTGCAGGATATAGTTTAGCTAATATAGTTGGTGGAACCAGTCCAATGGTAATTGATCAAAATACTGGCGTAATGACCGCTGCTCCAAGCTTAATCGGAACATTTGCTTTTGGGGTTAGAGTTGAAGAATACAGAAACGGGGTAAAAATTGGTGAGACAAGGAGAGATGCGCAATATGAAAGTTTAAATTGCCCAGTAGTTGGTACTATCGTTAATACAGTTACCATTAGTGGAGACACTATGACAGCCGTTCAAGATAGTGTGTTTTATCAGTGGTTAGATTGCAATAATGGATATGCCATTATTCCAGGCGCAACCAATCAATCATTTGTACCTTCCGTAAGTGGAAATTATGCTGTTCAAGTGAGTAATTGTGCTTACACGGATACTTCTATTTGCGCGAGTTTATTCTTAACAGGTATTAATGAAGAAACATCTTCTTCTTTTACGTTTGCTCCAAATCCTGTTAAAGATATTTTAACCATAAAGACCATTAATTATCAATTTGATCAAATTATTATAATTGATGTTATGGGTAAAACAATAAAAACATATACTTCAGAAGTTAAATCAATTGATGTTTCTTCTCTATCAAAGGGCTTATATTTTCTACAAGTTTATTCAAAAGAAGGTATTACTAATAATCGATTTATAAAGGAGTAAATAATATTTACCTGAAAACAAAAAAAGCCTGTAATTAATTACAGGCTTTTTTTTATTGAACAAATATATCAAACATGTTTTTTGGGCGCTCTGTAATTCGCCAGTTAAATCCTTTAAGTATTACATCTTTAGGCGAAACATCCTTGATTGGATTTAACTCCCCTTGAGGATCTTTTATAAAAGTAATGGTCTGAATTTCATTGTCTTTTAAAAAGATGAGCATATCGCTTCCACTCATTTTATTTACACCAATATATTTACCATCATCATCAATGGCATAATAAATGGTTTCTGAATTCTGCTTAACATCAATCTTATGTAATTCCTGTTTTTTAAAATGACCTACCATATTTTTACCTTTAATCTGGTTATAATTATCTCTTAAAGAATCTGCTTTAGAAATAATAAAGGCATTACTATCCATATACATCTTATCAATTTTTCCGCCTGACATGACTAACCATATAAAATCTGCAGTTATCTGATTTTCTTTTGACCAAATAATTGGATCGTGATAAAAATTAATAGTAGAATCAGAAAAATTATAAATGACAGAATCTGCTTTGCCCTGCATATCGCTTTTATAAAATTTTGCATGATTGTATGCAAACATTGTACGAACAGTATCTCTCCATATAGTATCAATTATACTTACATTTCCATCGGAGGCTGTATCTCGAATTTCTCGATCAATATATTGACTAGAGATAATAAAGGTGTCAGCATGCAAATATAAGGTATCATTATCTAAAATCTGCATCATCATTGCTTCTTGAGTAATCATGGCGCTATCCTTTAATTCAAACAGATGAGCTACATCTCCTTTTAGTATTACATCTTCAATGGTATCAGTTATTGTTCCATTACAGATAATTTCTCCGTAGCCTTTATTTCTATCATAGTACAAAGTATCTCCTTCAATTAATTTATCTTCAGAATACAGGTAAGCATTTTTAAAAAATTTAGATTTATCACTCACTGTATTGTACCAACCATCTTCTGTATAAATAAAATTGTCTTTACTGGTAATTGTTGTCGGCCCTAAAAAATGGACTACTTCTGAGGAAGAATGGTAGTTCAATGTATCAGCTTCTATCTTATATTCAGGATTAACCAATACTACGTCTTTTTTAAAATAGAATGATTCACTATCAGCATGATAATAACCTTCACCGCTAGTTAACGTGTTATTTTCTTTTTGATTTATCATTCTTCCACCACCATAGTAATAAGCAATATTGTTAGTCCTATTGTAATCTAGATTATTAGTAGTTAGCGTAACATCGTTATTTATCAATCGAATGTCTCCTCTCAGAATTGCTATTTTAGTATTCCCATTATATTTTAAGGAATCTCCAAACATTCTTAATGAATCTCCTTGATTAATTATAACATGACCATAGGCATCCATGGTGTTTGAGTTTGAGTAAATATAAGCGCTATCACAAAACATTAATGCATCATCATGTTTAAGTTGAACATCACCTATTAAACGTTTTATCTTGTCGCCTTTTGTTTCGTCATATTCCAAGGTATTAGCATTTAAAATTTCGATCTTTGTTTTTTTCTGAGCATTAATAGAAAG
>JBFIEB010000144.1:0-7055 GCA_041603555.1 Vicingaceae bacterium | reverse complement strand
CCGATCTTATTATAATCGTGTAGAAAATGCTAATAATTATTTTACATCTTACCTTGAAGGATGGAAAACAGACAGAGGTTTAATTTATATTATTTATGGATCACCTAATGTAGTTTATAAAAATCAAGATTACGAGAATTGGATTTATGGTGAAGAAAACAATATGATGTCCATCAGTTTTACTTTTCATAAAGTAAATAATCCTGTTAGTGATAATGACTTTGCTTTAAATAGGCTTGCTGCATATAAAAACAGTTGGTACAGAGCGGTAGACAGTTGGAGAAATGGAAGAATATATTGATGGAAAAAGAAAACATTATATTTGGTGTACGACCAGTAATTGAAGCTATTAATGCGGGCAAAGAAATAGACAAGCTTTACATTCAAAGAGATATTAAGGGAAGCGGTTTATCTGAATTGCGTAATGCAGTAAAAAAAGCTAAGATTGCTTTTTCTCATGTTCCAATTCAAAAGATAAACAAACATACTTCAGGAAATCACCAAGGAGTTTTAGCATTCATTTCTGCCATTGAGTTGTCTGATATTGAAAAAATAGTCCCCATGCTTTTTGATCAAGGAAAAACGCCATTAATATTGGTGCTAGACAAACTTACGGATGTTAGAAATTTTGGAGCCATAGCGAGAACTGCAGAATGCGCGGGTGTACATGCTATTTTACTCCCTAAAAGAGAATCAGCTCAAATTAATGCAGATGCTATTAAAACTTCTGCGGGCGCGTTACACAAAATTCCCATTTGTAAAGTCAATAATCTGACTGATGGCGTTATGTTTTTGCAAGCTAGTGGGTTAAAAATAGTAGGCTGTACCGAAAAAACAGAACAATCTGTTTATGATGTCGATTACACTACCCCAACAGCCATTGTTATGGGTAGTGAAGAAAATGGAATTTCAAATCAAGTATTAAAGATTTGCGATGATAAAACTAAAATTCCGATGAAAGGAGAAATAGCTTCCTTAAACGTCTCTGTTGCTGCTGGAATAATTTTATACGAAGTAGTAAAGCAAAGAATGTAGTTATACTGTTTTTGCTTTTTTCTTTATGATGTTTTCAAACGGTTTATTCTCAATTTTACTATCCAACCAAGATATGAAATCAAAATATTCGTTAGCTGCTGTTTCATACGGATCTTTTAAAACATCATTTAATTCATTCTTAAAATTAACATACAGTTTTTTCATGTCATCTGTATTCTTAAACTTTATGAGTTTCTTAAAATCTTTTAAAAATATTGCTTCGAACTTATAATTCTTTTGATTTTTAGCTACAAATCGTTTAGTAGATTTTATGGTATAATCCAATAAGTCAAAATTACCTAGTTCGTAATGTATAATTAAATTCACTAGTCTTGCAAAACTATAAACATCCTCCCTCAACCCTGATTCACTATTATTTAAGACAAGATTAATGTACTTTAAAGCACTTTTGTATTCTTCACAACCTAAATAAACTCTAGAGATATTGTAATAAAATAGCATCTCCTCTTCATTGTTTATTTTACCATCGTATAGCTCTAATCCTCTTAAAATATCAGGTATAACCTTAGTTTTTGCTTTTTGAAAATCCCCCTTATTTATACAAGCCAACAACTCAGCATTATGAGGAAATGTGAATAGTTTTAATTGAACATCTATACTTTCAAATCCTGGTTTCTTTACTAATCCTTTCAATTTATCTATCGTTGCAAAACACTTTTCCCATTTATTGTAATCCATGTATGCAGTCATCACATTATTTAGTGCCTTAGCATATCGCTTAGGAAGTTCTCTCATAATCATAGGATTATCTTCCATTATCTTAACCACTTTCATAAAGTTAATATAAGACTCATCTAGGTTTCTTTCTACAGTTGCACAAAGACCCTTTATATAGTAACAAGCGGTAGCAGCTTTTGTAGATAACGCGGTATTCTTTCCTTTTATTAAATGATAGTTTGCAATTTCATCAACAATAATTTGTTCCTCATCACTTCTTGCATAACCTCCTCTTCTAAAAACATAGTTTATCTTAGAATATAATATTTGGTACTCTGCTAAATTTCTCAATTTCTCCACACAATCACTCTCCTCATCAACTAATTTGTTTAAATCTTTATCAAAATTTCCTCTTAAATATTCCTCCTCAATCAATATTTTTTCCCAATCAATAAGGTCAAGTAAAAAGTAATATTTTTCATAATCGTAAGCCACTTTTTTTGCTTTACGAATTAATTTTCCACACTCTTTATACAAAGCCTTGTTAAATAGCAATTCAATATTACGTAACTGTTCTTGCAACATTGCAGCAGCGGATTTATCCGAATAGAAGCCTCTTAGGCTTTTAAGAATAAGATTGTATAAATGGTTTTTTTCTGAAGGTAAATGATTTACAAAAGTCTCTTTAGAAAATTTATTTTTTATAATGGCTTCATCGTATTCATCTTGAGATTCAATGACATCAAAGAGTTTCATGTAGTTTTTTTCTCCCGATTGCAATGAAGAAGTCAGTTTAAAATACCTTTTCTCTGATTTGGAAAGAGATTTAATCAATTGGAATAGCTCGGTTGAAGGCTTCATAGAAATACAATATTAAAGTTTTAAAACCATTACAAAAGTATTCATAATAATTAAAATAGGTTTCAATTATTAAAGCATAGGATTACAATGATAAGATAGGGTGCAAAATCATTCTATTATCGGTAAATTAGTTGAATTTAAGTAACTTTATATTCTCATTAAATTTTTATGAAAAATATTCTAATAATTTTTACGCTTTTTTTGTTCACTTTTCAAATGCAAGGGCAAAAAACCATAGCGAATAATAAAGCTTTAAATAGTAGAAGTGATACTATTGATGTATTGAATTATCAAATTAATTTGGACATGACCAACATGTCAAATCAATTAATTAAAGGATTTTGTGTCATCACTTTTACCCCAAAAATTAATGGTGTTACTTTGTTAGATTTAGATTTACAGGAACTCAACATTGATTCAATAACATCTCAAGGGAGTGCACTTATCTATTCATATAATGATACTTTAATTAATGTTACACTACCCACAACATTAAATACTACAGACACCTCTACAGTAACTGTATATTATAATGGTAGCCCTCAAATGGATCCTTCTGGCTGGGGCGGTTTTTATTTTCAAGGAGGGTATGCGTTTAATTTAGGAGTAGGTTTTCAAGATAATCCTCACAACTATGGCAGAATTTGGTTTCCTTGTTTTGATAATTTTGTAGAAAGATCTACCTATGAATTTAACATCATTTCCTCTGGAGGAAAAAAAGCGCATTGTAATGGTGAATTAATAAGTGAAAACATAATTACAGGTGATACCATTACAAGAAACTGGATGATGAATGAAGAAATCCCATCTTATCTGGCTTGTTTAGCTGTTGCTGATTATGAAACAGTAAACTTGATATTTAATGGGATTAGTGGTCCTGTTCCTGTTGAGTTGGCAGGTATTGAAGCCGACACAACAAATATGAAAAATTCTTTTGTCAATCTAAATAATGCATTTGATGCCTATGAGCAAGGTTACGGTCCTTATTTATGGAATAAGATAGGCTTCTCTTTAGTTCCTTTTAATTCTGGGGCCATGGAGCACGCTACCAATATCGCGTATCCGCGTTTTGCCGCTAACGGAACTTTAGCTAATGAAACCCTAATGGCTCACGAATTTTCTCACCACTGGTGGGGTGATTTGGTCACTTGTGAAACTGCTGAAGACATGTGGATAAATGAGGGCATGGCTGTATATTCAGAACATTTATTTTTAGAAAAGGTATATGATTATCCTACTTCATTAGCAGAAATCAAAGATAACCACAAATATGTACTCCAATTCGTGCATTTAAATGAGGGGGGATTTAGAGCCATTTCTGGCATACCTCATGAATATACTTATGGTGACCATGTCTACAAAAAGGGTCCTTCTGTTGCTCATAATATGAGAGCCTATTTAGGTGACTCATTATTTTTTGTGGGACTAAAATCAATTACTAACAACTATCAATTTCAAAGTATAAATTCTTCCCAATTTAGAGACGAACTAACAAACTCTACAGGAATTAACATGACCAACTTTTTTAATGACTGGGTACTCTCTCCAGGATTTTCTCACTTTGATATCGATTCTGTTAACATAGTTCCTAATGGACCCGATTTTGACATTACTATTTATATTCAACAAAAGTTAAGAGGAGCCACAATTTACCATACAGGTACTCCTTTGGAGATTACTTTTTACGATAACAACTGGAATACATATAAAGACACCATTATTGCTTCTAGCCAATTTTCTGTTAGCAATATCACCATTCCTTTTTCTCCAACCGTTTATGTTCTAAACGAAAATAATAAATTAAATCAAGCTAGAACAGATAACAGACTAGTTGTGAAAAACACCTTTACCAACAACACACAAGCGTTGTCAATGATAAAATATTTAACGGTTAGTGCAATAAGTGACTCTGCACTACTACAACTTGAACATCATTGGGTGGCTCCAGACACTATTAAAAATAATATTAATAATTATAAAATTTCAACAAGTCGGTACTGGAGTGTAGATGGAATAATTCCAGCTAATTTTAGGTCTTCGGTAAGGTTAGAATTTGATGGAAGAGCGAGCAATGGTTATTTAGACTTAGACTTAGTGCCTGTTAATGGCGATAGTTTAGTTCTATTATATAGAGAAAGTCCAAAATTTGACTGGCAAGAATATCCTTATTATTCCAAAACTACTATTAGCTCTTCCGTTGCTTATGGCTGGGTTACTCTAGATAGTTTGTTACTTGGTGAATACACCTATGCAAATGCTACTTCTGCTACTAATATAGACGAAAAGAGAAATACCTCTGAAAATTTTAAAGTATACCCGAACCCTACCGACAACTTCATATGGATTGAAAATTCTAAATCTGAAAGCGTAAGTGAATTTCAGGTTTGTGATTTAACAGGAAAACTAATTCACACAGGAACACTAAAAAAGAAAACTAAGATTAATACTTCTAAATGGACTCCAGGAACTTACATTGTTATTATTTCGGATGTTCATAACTTATTATATAGCAATAAGTTCATTGTTAAGTAATCTGCTTCTAAATCAACTTATATCAAGGTTATTTAAAATATATAAGTATAACTACTTAGCGAAAATCTAGTATTTAACCTTAGTTGAAATCTATCAAAAAAAACTGCTTATTGTCATAAAAAATTAATGAATATTAGTTTATTTTTACTTATAAGTTTCATGGATTAAAATTTTATGAAAAATTCAAAAATAAAATTAGGCTATAGGGAAAGGGATAAATTATTCAAAAAAGAATTTACTGAACTCAAGATCAAAGTGGCTTTAAATTGGTTCGAGATTTTTTCACTTTTAGCTGTTTCATTTTTTATTTCATTAAAGCTTCATTCCTTTATTTTAAGAGGAAGTCAATTACATCCTATCTTATTTTCATTTATAACGTGTATTATTATTACAGGTATTTTTTGTTTTTTTAGAAAATATAAGTTGAAAATCACCCGATTTGATAAAGAAGATATTTACAAAAAAATAAGTATTGATTTGTTTGATGAATCAAGGAATGAGCTTTAGTCTACTGCTCTAAAAACCCTTCAATCTCTTTATAAATATATTCCAAATCTGTCTGTTTAATACAATAAGGAGGCATCATAATCAATACATTACCTAAGGGTCTTAGAATAATTCCTTTTTCTAAAAACCATTTATAAGCATCATTTCCCTTCGCATTAAAATAATTACTTTCTCCTTCAGTATCTAACTCAATGGCTGCTATTGCTCCAAAGTTTCGTGCATCTCTAAGTTTAGGGTGAGCTTTTATTTTTTGAATAAAATCTGATTGTTGCTTTACTACCCTATTCAAATTCCGAATGATTTCTTTTTTTTCAAACAAGTCTAAAGAAGCATTAGCAGCGGCACAAGCTAATGCATTTCCGGTATAAGAATGGCCATGCAAGAAAGTGTTCTTCTTGTTGTCAGAATCAAACGCATTAAATGTTTTTTTTGAAACTGCAGTAACACCCATCGTCATAAAACCACCTGTGACACCCTTAGATAGGCAAATTACATCAGGCTTATTTTCGAGATAATCTACAGCAAAGAATTTACCCGTTCTGTAAAATCCTGTAAGCACTTCGTCTGCAATCGTGAGCACATTATATTTCTCACAAAGCCCAATCATTTCAGACAAAATCTTCGGTGAATGCATTAACATCCCAGCTGCTCCTTGAACAATGGGTTCAAAAATAAATGCAGCAACTTCATTTGATTTTAGCAACTTTTCAAATTGACTTAATACCCTAGTTTTGTTTTCACTATTTGGTGGATCAATAAATTCAACATCAAACAAAAAGCGTTCAAAAGGTTCATTAAACCCTCCGCGCGCAGTTAAACTCATACTCCCAAAAGTATCACCATGGTAATCATTGGTAAACGTAATAAATTTGTTTCGTTCTTCTCCTTGATTAAACCAATATTGAATAGCCATTTTTAGTGCTACTTCATTGGCAGTAGAACCATTATCAGAAAAAAATATTTTCTCAATTTTATTAGGTAATAAATTCAATAAACGTTCTGCTAATCTTACAGCCTGTGGGTGGGTAAAACCTCCAAACGCCACATGTTCTAATTGTTTTGCTTGCTCTGCAATTTTTTCAACTATATAGGGGTGGCAATGACCATGTAAATTGACCCACCAACTTGAAAAACCATCAATATATTTTTTACCATCCTCTCCAAAAAGATAAACTCCTTCCCCTCTCACTATAGGAACTATCTCGGTTCCTTTATGATTAAAGGGATGCCATATATATTGTTCATCTCTTTCCTTTAAGCTCATATTTTACCAAATTGAGGTTTATAGCTCATGATAAATGCCTTGTTGATTTCATCCTGCTGACTTATTCTTCCCAAACATTTTAAACCTGAGTAATTCAAAATATATTTTTCTGTTTCAGCATTGGTTTTACCATTAAAAATAATTCCTAAAACTGAAATTCCTCTGGCTTTTAAGACAT
>JBFIEB010000143.1:0-7059 GCA_041603555.1 Vicingaceae bacterium | reverse complement strand
TTGATAACTGAAAGAGGAATTTGCGAAGCTTCGGAAGAGGGGATACAACGTTTATTTCCAGAAAAATATGATTAATGATTGACGAAGGAGTAATTAAATTTAATTGTGATTGGTCTGATGAATCGATTGGAGATATTGTTCCTGATGATTTATTAATGTGGCGTGATAAAATGTACGAATTAAAATTAATTGGAGAATACCCAGATATTTATATTGGTTATGGAAACATTAGCATAAAAATTAAAGAAGGAATTTTGATTTCAGGCACTCAAACAGGAAATATTTATCCAATCAAAGAAAGTCATTTTTCATTAGTTACCAATTATAGCATGGAGCTTAATCAGGTAAGTTGTGTTGGAAAAATAAAAGCATCTGCTGAAAGTTTAACTCATGCAGCAGTATATGAATCAGATAATTCGATTAAAGCAATCATTCACATACATAATAAAATGTTATGGGATAAGCTAATAGATAAGGTGCCAACTTCTAATAAAAATGTTCCTTACGGTACATCAAAAATGGCTTCAGAAATTAAACGGTTGTTTGATGAAACTGCTGTGAGTCAGGATAAAATTATTGTTATGGGTGGACATGAAGAGGGGATTATTACTTTTGGAAAAAACTTAAAAGAAGCTGGACAATTGATTCTTAATTATGCTACTTGATTTCTTGACATAACTCTACCAAAACTCCATTAGTAGATTTAGGATGTAAGAAACAAACCAGTTTATTGTCAGCACCTTTTTTTGGTTCTTCATTTAAAACAACAAAACCTTCTGCTTTCAATCGCTTTATTTCAATTACTATGTCATCTACTGCATAAGCAATATGATGTATTCCTTCACCTCTTTTTTCAATGAATTTTGCAATGGTACTTTCGGAATCTATAGCTTCCAATAATTCAATTTTACTTTCGCCAACTTTAAAAAAAGAAGTAGAAACATTTTCACTTTCAACTATTTCGGTTTTGTATGGAGGCATGCCAAAAAGTTTGGTGTAAACTTTATTAGCAGCTTCCAAATCTTTTACTGCAATTCCTATGTGTTCAATTTTATCCATTTTTGGGCACAAAAAACCCCGCTAAAAGCGGGGTTAATTTTATATCATTAACAGATTATTTCTTTACGAAAGTATCTGTTTTGTTATCATAATTTAAGTAGTAAATACCTTTCTTTAAATTAATAACATCTACTTTTTCACCAAATCCTTTTTTCACGATATTACCATAGCTATCATAAACTTCAAATAAAGTTTCTCCAGTAAAGTTTACAAAATCTTTTGCTTTGATTGGGCTAAAAGTAATTTCACCTACTTTAGAAATGTATCTTGATGCTTGAGAGTATCTTGGTTTACCAGAGTAATCAATTTGCTTAACTCTGAACTTGTTTTCACCTGAGTGAGGAGTAATTTTAAATTGGTAGGTATTTTCAGCAGTAGTTCCGTTTCCATCAACTTCACCTACTTTAATCCATTTGTTCCATCTAAACTGTTCAACAACAAAAGTTAATTTACCAGTTTCGCTTTTAGTTGTCCAATCAAAATTACCTTCAGGTGAAATTTTCATTGAAACAATTTCAAATGTGCTTTTTGGTTTTAATACTTCAGGATTTAAAACTTTAGGCTTACAATCATCTTTATGTTTAATCTTAACAATTACTGGGTCTCCAACTTTCATTTGAAAATTTGCGAAATCAATCTCGAAAGCACTTGAGTTAACTTCATCGGTAGTTACTTCACCATTAATGGTTACTTCGAATGTACAAAAACCAACACCGCTACCAGCGAATGGGTTTTGAACATAAAGGTTTTTACCTTGGTAATGACCTTCCAATACAATAACTCCTGTCGCGTTCACCTGAAGTGCAAAAAGAGCAATTAGTAATGTGAAAAATACTTTTTTCATAATTGTAATGTTATACAAGTTTATTTAGTCTGCAATATTAAAACCTTATTTAAGATAAACAAAATATTTTCACACTTTTATCGTAATTAAAACCACTTTTATCGAAATTGTTAAATAATTGGTGTTTAACTGAAAATTGCCAAATCAATATTTTCGATAAATATATACTGCATTTTTACCACAAAAAAACATTAATTTCGCTTTGATTAAATTCTTACGAATAAAATGATGAAAAGAGTAACAATAGCTGAGTTGTTAAAAAAGCCTCAAATCGGTTCAGAAATTTTAATTAGAGGTTGGGTAAGAACATTCAGAAGTAATCGATTTATTGCAATCAACGATGGTTCTACCATAAATAATTTACAGGCAGTTGTTAATTTTGAAAATGAAGATGAAAATGAACTCAAAAGAATAACTACGGGGGCTGCTGTTGAGGTTATTGGAGAGTTAGTGGAGTCTCAGGGAAGCGGACAATCTGTTGAGGTTATTGTTAAATCCTTTACTATAATTGGCGATGCTAATCCGGATGAATACCCTTTACAACCTAAAAAACATTCTTTAGAATTTTTAAGAGAAATTGCTCACTTACGATTTAGAACGAACACTTTTGGGGCAGTAAACCGAGTAAGACATGCTATGATTTTTGCTGTTCATAAATTCTTTAATGATAGAGGGTTTTACAACATTCATACACCAATTATTACTGGTTCAGATGCAGAAGGTGCAGGTGAAATGTTTAAGGTAACCACATTTGATTTAAAGAATGCTCCTAAAAATGAAGACGGAGAAATTGATTTCAAAGAAGATTTTTTTGGGAAGGAAACTAACCTTACAGTATCTGGTCAGTTGGAAGCCGAATTGGCTGCTTTGGCTTTAGGTCAGGTTTATACTTTTGGTCCAACTTTTAGAGCAGAAAACTCTAATACCACCCGCCATTTAGCTGAATTTTGGATGATAGAACCTGAGGTAGCATTTAATGATTTGAATGACAATATGGATTTGGCAGAAGATATGTTAAAATATTGTGTTCAATATGCGTTGGATAATTGCCAAGAAGATTTGACTTTTTTAAGTCAGCGATTAACGGATGAAGAAAAATCAAAACCTCAGGATCAGCGTTCAATGGAATTAATTGAGAAGTTGAAATTTGTAGTGGAAAACGATTTTGAACGGTTAACTTATACTGAAGCCATTGAGGTGCTGAAAAATTCAAAACCAAATAAAAAAGGAAAATTTCAATATCCTATTGATAGTTGGGGAGCTGATTTACAATCAGAGCATGAACGATTCTTGGTAGAAAAGGAATACAAGAAACCGGTTATCTTAACCGATTATCCGGCCAACATTAAGGCCTTTTATATGAAAGAAAATGATGTTGATGATCAAGGAAGAAAAACCGTCCGTGCAATGGATATACTTTTTCCTGGTATTGGCGAAATCGTAGGGGGATCTCAAAGAGAAGAGAGATATGATGTTTTGAAACAGAAAATTAAGGACTTTAATATTCCTGAAAGTCATGTAGATTGGTATTTAGATACTCGTAAATTTGGCTCTGTACCGCATTCTGGTTTTGGTTTAGGGTTTGAAAGAATGATTTTATTTGTTACAGGAATGACCAACATTAGAGATGTTATTCCTTTTCCAAGAACTCCGAAAAACGCAGAATTTTAGGATTATAATTACCAACCACATTTGGAATTGATACAAAGTGTTAATACATTTGCCAAGCAAACGTTCTTACAATAGATAAATTATCAAGAAAGGTGGAGGGATTAGGCCCTTTGAAACCTTGGCAACCTCTCGAAAGAGAAAGGTGCTAAATCCTATCCTTAACTATAATTTTGGAAAAGATAAGTAGAGAATAAAAGTTTACCCTTCTACTTATAACTAGAGGGGTTTTGTTTTTATTATGAGTATAGAAAAAGAAATAGAAAAAAGAATTTTAGTCTTAGATGGTGCTATGGGCACTATGATTCAACGGCACAAACTTTCGGAAGAAGATTTTAGAGGAGAAGTTTTTAAGGATAGTAAAATTCCTTTACAGGGAAACAATGACTTACTTTCTATCACCCGTCCCGATGTTATCAAATCAATCCATGCAGAATATTATTCTGCAGGGGCTGATATTGTAGAAACAAATACTTTTAGTGGAACATCTATCGCTCAGGCTGATTATGGATTAGAAAGTGCTGTTTATGATATTAATTTTCAATCGGCTAAAATTGCGAAGGAAGTAGCAGCAGAATTTACTACTAAAGAGCCGAATAAACCTCGATTTGTTGCGGGGGCAATGGGTCCAACTAATAGAACTGCATCGATGTCACCAGATGTAAATGATCCGGGATATAGAGCCATAACTTTTGACCAATTAGTACAGGCATATAAAGAACAAGCAAGAGGATTAGTTGAAGGTGGGGTTGATTTATTATTGGTAGAAACAATTTTTGATACCTTAAATGCTAAAGCAGCATTATTTGCCATTGACACTTATTTTGAGGAGAGTGGAGTCAAAATTCCAATTATGGTTTCAGGAACCATTACAGATGCAAGTGGAAGAACCCTTTCTGGACAAACTGTTGAGGCTTTTCTGATTTCTATTTCGCACATGCCCTTATTAAGTGTAGGGTTTAATTGTGCTTTAGGAGCTAAACAGTTACGTCCACATATTCAAACCATAGCAGAGCGTACGGAATTTTATGTGAGTGCATATCCTAACGCAGGATTACCAAATGAGTTCGGAGAATATGACGAAGAAGCTCCAGAAACTGCGAATCAGGTGGAAGAATTTATTAAGGATGGCTTAATAAACATCATAGGAGGTTGCTGTGGAACAACTCCAGAACACATTAAAGCTATGGCTGATGTGGCTGCTAACTATTCCCCAAGACAGCAAAAACAAAAATCTTCTTTACCCAATTTTAGCGGATTAGAGCCTTTATTTGTGAGACCAGAAAGTAATTTTGTAAATGTAGGAGAACGAACCAATGTTACTGGATCAATCAAGTTTAAACGATTAATAAAGGAAGAAAATTATGATGAGGCAATTTCAGTAGCTTTAGATCAAGTAGAAGGTGGTGCACAAGTTATTGATGTGAATATGGATGAAGGAATGATTGAGTCTGAAGAAGTAATGACTCGATTTTTAAATTTAATAGCATCAGAGCCAGACATTGCCAAATTGCCGATAATGATTGATTCATCTAAATGGACAGTTATTGAAGCAGGATTAAAATGCACACAAGGAAAATCCATTGTTAATTCAATTTCGCTAAAGGAGGGGGAAGAAACTTTTCTTGAAAGAGCTAAATTGATTAAGCGATATGGAGCTGCGGTTATTGTAATGGCTTTTGATGAAAAAGGACAAGCAGATTCTTACGAAAAAAGAATTGCTATTTGTGAAAGGGCATACAAGCTTTTAAGAAAAGAACTGGAATTTCCTGTACACGATATCATTTTTGATCCGAACATTTTAACCGTTGCTACAGGATTAGAGGAGCACAATAATTATGCGGTTGATTTTATTAAAGCTACTCAATGGATTAAAGAAAATTTACCTGGAGCATTAGTAAGTGGTGGAGTGAGTAATATTTCATTTTCTTTTAGAGGAAATAATGTTGTGCGAGAAGCAATGCACTCTGCTTTTCTTTATCATGCAATAAAAGCTGGAATGGATATGGGGATTGTAAACCCTGGAATGTTAGAGGTTTATGCTGATATTCCTGCAGATTTATTGGAGCATGTAGAGGATGTTCTATTAAACAGAAGAGATGATGCCACTGAAAGATTGGTAGATTTTGCAGAAACAGTTGGGGCGAAAAAAACTGTTGAAAAGGAAACACAAGAATGGAGAAATGGAACAGTTCAAGATAGATTGTCACACGCCTTAGTTAGAGGAATTGTTGAGTTTATAGATGAAGATGTAGAAGAATGCAGACAACTATTTGATAAACCAATTGAGGTGATAGAAGGACCATTAATGGATGGAATGAATATAGTAGGAGATTTATTTGGAGCTGGTAAAATGTTTTTGCCTCAAGTGGTAAAAAGTGCTCGTGTTATGAAAAAAGCGGTGGCCTACTTATTACCTTATATTGAAGCGGAAAAAGGCGAAGGAAGACAGTCTGCTGGAAAAATATTAATGGCAACTGTAAAAGGAGATGTTCATGATATCGGTAAAAACATTGTTGGCGTTGTCTTGGGATGTAACAATTATGAGATTATTGATTTAGGTGTGATGGTTCCTGCCGAAAAAATTATTCAGATTGCCAAAGAAGAAAATGTAGATATTATTGGATTGAGTGGTTTAATAACACCCTCATTAGACGAAATGGTACATGTGGCTAAAGAGTTAGAAAGAGAAGGAATGAGTACACCGTTATTAATAGGTGGGGCTACTACTTCTAAGGTTCACACTGCTGTAAAAATTGAAGAAAATTTTAAAAAAGGGCAAACCGTCCATGTACTTGATGCTTCGAGAAGTGTTCCTATTGTTGGAAAGTTACTCAATGAACATAAAGTTGGATTTGTAAAAGAAATCAAAGAAGATTATCAACGATTAAGAGATTTACACAATAAGAGAAGAGCAACAAAAGAAGTGCTGAAAATAGAAGAAGCACATAAAAATAAATTCCAAATTGATTTTGAAAAAGATAAACCTGTTGAGCCACAATTTTTAGGAACGAAAGTTTTTGAAGATTTTGATCTATCAGAAATTGCGACATATATTGATTGGACTCCTTTTTTCAGAACATGGGAATTGGCAGGAAAATACCCACAAATTTTAAAAGATGAAATTGTTGGCGCAGAAGCAAAAAAATTGTTTGCAGATGCAAAGCAACTATTGAATCAAATTATAGATGAAAAATGGTTAGAAGCAAAAGCAGTTATTGGAATTTGGGAGGCTAATACAATCAATGATTCAGTTATAAAGATTAATGGAGATGAGGGTGAGTTTCATCAATTACGTCAGCAATCTAAAAAAGCGAATGGAGTTCCTAATATTTCATTGGCTGATTTTATAGCCCCAAAATCTTCAGGTATTCAGGATTATGTTGGTGGATTTGTGGTAACTACCGGATTAGGAATTGATGAACACATTAAACGGTTTGAGGCGGATCATGATGATTATAGTTCGATTATGTTAAAAGCATTAGCTG
>JBFIEB010000142.1:0-7086 GCA_041603555.1 Vicingaceae bacterium | reverse complement strand
TTTCAAGAAGTTGTATTTAATTTTCAGATGGCTGGATATAAGCCAATATTAGCTCATCCAGAAAGATACACCTACTGGTATGATGATTTTGAGAAGTACGATGAACTTAAATCAAAAGGGATCTTATTACAACTAAATTTACTTTCATTAACGGGCCATTACTCTCCACAAACTAAAAAAGTGGCTGAGAAAATGGTAGATGCAGATTTGATAGATGCTGTTGGCACGGATTGTCATAGAATACAGCATTTGATGGCTATAGAAGATCACTTACATTTAAAGCACATTCATAAACTTGCGAATAAGGAGACTCTTTTAAATAAGCACCTTTAGTTTATTTGAACAAATCATTCATTATTTGTCCATTAGAATTTGGTAATTCGAAGCCTAGCAATTCGGCAACCGTAGTAGGGATGTCTAGTTGTTCATAAAAAGAATTAATAACAATGTTTTTCTTAAAATCTGGACCATACGCACAAAATAGAATGTGCGTGCATCCTTCACAATTATCTCCATGCCCAGAAAACCCTCCATTTAAATCATCGTGCCTACCATGGTCATTGGTAATAAATATGGTAGTTTTATCTTTGTATATAGGGTCATTTTCAACAAAAGAATAGATAATATTAATCATAGAATCAATATTGTGTATTTGTTGAAGGTATCCTAAAGAATCATTTTGATGAGCCGTAAAATCAGGTTCTCTAAAATTTATTAAAGATAGCTTAGGGTGGTTATTAGAAAATACATTTAATACAACGTCCAAGGTAATACTATCGCTTCTATAGCCGCTTCCTAAGCCATTAATCCCACAATTGGTATTTGGCATAAACTGATTATTGAAATTCGGGTCAGATGTATTTGCCAATACTTCCAACTTATCCTTACTAGCAATTATCCAGCTACTACTATTGGGGTATGTTTTATTGTAATGTTGAAATATTGTTGGGAATGGAGGTAATTCACTTCCACCATTATTTAAATTATAATATTGTCCGCTGCATATTGCTAAATGACCTGGTGAAGTCCAAGTATATGCATTGTTGTAAAAATTAGTGTTTATTACGCCTTGAGGAGCGATGGTATTAGCAATGTTCGGAATATATGCTTTAGTTGGTTCTCCCCAAGTTTCTGTATAGCGTGCACCATCCATTACGATAATAATTACATTTTCTGTTTGATATTTTTTTAGAATTGAAGAGTTTTTATGGCAGGAATATAAACCAATGCTAAATAATAGAAATGTCAAAAATATCATTCGAACATTCTTGTCATAAGCTATACCAGTAATGTGAGAACTCTTAATCAATCTGAATGGATTTAATAGATTTAACAGAGTTATTTTATTTCATACTCTTCTTGTAGATATGCTCCAATTTCCTTTTCTAAAGCTTTCATTTTTGAATGGAATGCAGCAAAATATATAATTAAAGGAATTAATATTCCAAGTAAAAAAAGAGATAAAACAAAAATCATAGACCCTCTAATTGTTGGGAAGTTTCCTACAACATGAAGCTTACTTTTCCTAATCACAATATTAGCTCCTATAGAGCTTGATTTGCTCGCTACTAAGAATTGTTTCCCCCTCATTTTAAAAGTATATTGAGGAAACCTAGCTGCTAATTTAGTTTGCAATTCGGAATATTCTATGGTATTTGGCGTAATATTAAATTTCATGCTTGTCAGTTTAGATGTTAAAAACGAATATAAAGAATTATGTGAAATTAATGCCTGTTTTTTTGTTCTAAAAAGCTTTGTAAAATAATGGTAGCACTAATTT
Source organism: Vicingaceae bacterium (assembly GCA_041603555.1). GTDB lineage: Bacteria > Bacteroidota > Bacteroidia > Flavobacteriales_E > Vicingaceae. Next base: position 5,306 of record JBFIEB010000142.1, on the reverse strand, counting down.
CATCAACTAGAGCTTTGTTTTGCCTTGCTTTCTTTTTTAAACCACTATCAATCATGGTTTGAAAAGCTATTTTTGAGGTAAATCGTTCATCAATTCGTTCAATTTTAATGGAAGGAAATTTACGGCTAAGATGTTTTACAAAGGGTTCAATAAATCTTGCAGATTCAGCAGGATTGTTTTTCAAATCTTTAGCCTCACCAACAACAATACACTCCACATCATTTTTGCTAAAATATCCTTCTAAAAAGGCAATAATTTCTGTCGAGTGAACAGTTGTTAAACCACTTGCAATAATTTGCAGTTCATCTGTAACAGCAATTCCCACTCGTTTGCTACCATAATCTATTGCTATAACTCTTGCCATCAATTCAAACGCTTTAATTAACTTTGTATTAAAATACTTATTAATGGAGGTAAAGTTAAATAAAATAGAGGAAGCGATTGAAGACATCAAAGCTGGAAAGGTAATAATTGTTGTAGATGATGAGGATAGGGAAAATGAGGGAGATTTTATTACTGCTGCTAGAAATGTGACACCAGATATTATCAATTTTATGGCGACACATGGTCGGGGATTAATTTGCGCTCCATTAATTGAAGATAGGTGCGAAGAATTAAAGCTGGATTTAATGGTAGGCCATAATACTGTGCTTCATGAAACCCCTTTTACGGTATCTATAGATTTGAAAGGAAATGGATGTACAACAGGTATTTCAACTAGCGATAGAGCTAAAACAGTTCAATCATTGATAAACCCTGATACTAAGTCTGAAGATTTGGGTCGGCCGGGACATATTTTTCCATTAAAAGCCCGTAGAGGTGGTGTGTTAAGGAGGGCTGGACATACTGAAGCAGTTATCGATATGGCACGTTTAGCGGGTTTTGAACCAGCGGGAGTGTTAGTTGAGATATTAAATGAAGATGGAAGTATGGCGAGATTGCCGCAATTATTTGAAATTGCCAAAAAGCATGATTTAAAAATCATTTCGATTGAGGACTTAATAGAATATCGTTTAAAACATGAGACATTAATTAAAAAAGAAATTAAAATTCAGTTGCCTACTGAATTTGGAGATTTTGAAATGGTGGCATATAAACAAACAACTAATGAAATGGATCATTTGGCGCTAATAAAAGGTGAATGGGCTAAGGATGAGCCGCTTTTAGTTAGAGTCCATTCATCTTGCATGACAGGCGATATTTTTGGTTCTTGTAGATGCGATTGTGGTTCGCAGTTACAAAAATCTATGGAAATGATTGAAGCTGCTGGGAAAGGAGTAATTGTTTATATGAATCAGGAAGGAAGGGGAATTGGATTATTAAATAAGCTAAAGGCATATAAATTACAGGAAGAAGGGAGAGATACTGTTGAGGCAAATATAGAATTAGGATTTCAAGCAGATCAAAGAGATTATGGAGTGGGAGCTCAAATATTGAGAGATTTAGGGGTTGGTAAAATCAGGTTATTAAGTAATAATCCGAAGAAAAGAACCGGGTTGATTGGTTATGGACTAGAGATTGTTGAAAATGTTGCCATTGAAATCAAATCAAACCGACATAATAAATCATATTTGGAGACCAAGAGAGATAAAATGGGACACTCTCTTAAAATGGAAAAGTAAAATGGGTAGAGCATTTGAATTTAGAAAAGCTAGAAAATTAAAGCGCTGGGGCAAAATGGCCAAAACGTTTTCTAGAATTGGTAAAGACATTGTAATGGCCATAAAAGAAGGTGGCCCAGATCCTGAAAGTAATTCTCGTTTACGTGCTGTAATTCAAAATGCCAAGGCAGCAAATATGCCTAAAGAGAATGTTGACCGAGCCATTAAAAAAGCAAAGGACAAAGACACCAGTAATTATAAAGAGGTAATTTTTGAGGGTTACGGGCCACATGGGATTGCTGTTTTAGTTGAAACTGCTACAGACAATAATAATCGTACAGTTGCAAACATCAGAAGTTATTTTAGTAAGTGTGATGGAAACTTGGGAACAGCAGGTTCTGTTGAATTTATGTTTGATCACACCTGCAATTTTAGAATTGAAAATGATGGAACAGATCCGGAAGAACTAGAGCTGGATTTAATTGATTATGGTGCTGAAGAAGTTTTTGTGGATGATGATGGGATAATTGTTTATGCCCCCTTTGAGAATTTTGGGTCTATTCAAAAATATTTTGAAGATAATAATAAAGAGATTCTTTCATCTGGATTTGAAAGAATACCTCAAGTTACTACGACTCTTTCTGAAGAGCAAAAAGCCGATATTGATAAGCTTTTAGAAAAGATTGAAGAAGATGATGATGTGCAAAACGTATATCATACTATGGATGAGAATGATGCAGCCTAATAAACAGTTAAAACAGTATAAGATTTACCATTAAAAGAAAAAGAATCCTTCTCTTTTTTTGTAAGAAGTAATTTTCCAATAGGTGAAACTGATGAAATAGCAAAATAATTTTCTCCGTCAAATCCAATTCTACCCAAACTTACAGAGATATAAAAATTACCATTATTGGTATATACAACACTACCCAAACCTATAGTAGCCCTTTTTTTCGTGTTTATTTTCTCTAATGTTTGTTTAAGTTTTAGTGTTTCAGATAACTGATTGTTTAATTTTTCAGTCTCTAATTGAGCCATGGCTCTAGCAGTTTCATGTTTATCACCTGCGCTGCTTTTGGTCTCGTTATTTGCTGCGTCTTGCGCTTCAGTTAAAGCAGTTTGAGTATTCTCAATTCGTTGCTCAACAATTTGACAGCATTTTTCATAAAGCCTTATTTTATTCATTTGGCTCTTCTATAAAATCATATGTTGCCTTAACATGCCTTTCATGATTTAAAGCTTTAATAAATCCTCTCATTGACTGGTAAGGACCATAAGTGATAAACATATTGGTAACCCAATTCGGCACTTTTCCACCTATATCGACTTTTAACAAATATTCAATATTAACATATCCATTTTTAAGGGGTGTAAACTTCCATATTCCTTTCATCTTAGGTATTCTAACCATATTCTTATTTTTCGGAATATAATATGAACTAATTCCGGTTATTGAGTAGACAATTTTACTTTTTTTGTCTTGATGTATTTTATTGATTAGAACCATATCTCTATTATCTATAGGCCAAGGAGCATCAGATACACTATAATATATCGTTTCGGATTTGTTATTTTTTTTTATAGTTTTAGAGGTAGTGCAATTGTAAATCCAGTCTGTATAATCAGATACATTTTGAAGGACAGAAACCACAGCTGATAAGCTTGTTTTAACTACAGTGTTCATTTTGATTTCTTTTAAAGATTCCCCCTTCGGAATATATGAATAAACCTTCACGCCATTTTTATTTTTTTCTAACTTCCATTTTTCTGGCTTGTCTGTAACAAAACTTGTTAGAAAAATAGCTAGAAAAATAAATGTTATAGGCTTTTTATTTATCATTAAATGAATTGAAATAATGGCCTAAAGGTACTTAGAAAGACAGTATTTTCATTTACGATACCTACTTTTGTTTTTATTATAAAATTTGTGAGGTATTTTTTATTAATAACTATCTTCTTGCATTCATGGGTAACTTGTTTTTCTCAAGATGCATTAACGTATCGTATTTTTGGCGAAGCTATTGATAACAATGCTGAAAGTTTACCTTATGTTGCGGTTGGCATCTTTAATGCCAAAGACTCTAGTTATGTAAGAGGAACTGCATCAGAACCAAATGGTAAATTTTCTGTGGAAGTTCCTCCTGGAAATTATTATGCAAAATTTTCTTTTTTAAGTTTTGAGGATAAAATCATCAATAATATTATTGTAAACAATAAAGATGTTGATTTAAAAATTCTGAAGCTTACCCCATCGATAAATAACTTAGAAGAATTTGAATTGACAGAACAGAAAAATTTGATGGAACTTGAATTAGATAAGAAAGTGTTTAATGTTGCTGAAGATGCTATGAATCAAGGTGCTGATGCTGCAGAAATATTGGATAATATACCTTCAGTTGCTGTAGATGTTGATGGAAATGTGAGTTTAAGAGGAAGTGGAAATGTGAGGGTTTTAATTAACGGAAAACCTTCAGGGATGATGGGAATGTCTGTTGGAGATGTACTAAAACAAATGGATGCAAGCCAAATAGAAAAAGTTGAAGTAATTACCAACCCTTCGGCAAGATATGATGCAGAAGGAGAAGTAGGAATAATCAATATTATTTTAAAAGTAGATAGGAAACCAGGAGTAAACGGATCTGTTAACGCCAATTTTGGCTACCCAAATAATTATGGTGGAGGTTTTAATGTGACATTTAAAAGAAAGTATTTTAGTGTTTTTACAGGATATGGCATAAGTTTTAGAGATTCTCCGGGCTCCAGCATCAATAAACAAGATTTTACCTATGTAGATACTAGTTTTAGTTATACCAGTGATTCACAAACGAAAAGATTTAGCATGAATCATAATTTTAATTTAGGAACAGAAATTTTCATGAATACTTTCAACTCAATAACTATTTCCGGAAAATACAGTTTTGGTGATGGAGACAATACTACAGATTTAGTTTATGCAGACTTTAACCAATTTGGAGCTGCCGTTCAAACCGTTGAAAGAAATGAAGTAGAAGATAAAGATAGGAACTCTTATGAATTGGCTATGGATTATAGAAAAACCTTTAAGAAAAAGGATAGACTACTAACGTTTAATATTTATACGTCACAAAGAACAGATAATGAAAGTTCAATTATTGTACAAACAAACACTGCTGTAGCTTCAGAAAATTTAGAGCAACGTATTTTTAACAATGAGGGCGGAGATACTTGGAATGTTCAATCAGACTATGTGCATCCAATAAAAATGGGAAAAATTGAATTTGGATTAAAACATACCAATAAAAAGATTAATGATGATTATGCAGTAGAACAATTTAACGATACCATTAACGATTGGGAGTATATTCCTGGATTTAAGAACCTTGTTTTGTATGATGAAAAAGTTTCTGCGTCTTACTTGATGTTTGGTAAAAAAATCCAGAATTTCTCTTATCAGATGGGTGTTAGAGTTGAATATACTGAAGTAGCTACCGAACTTGTAACAACCAATGAAATCAATAAAAGAGATTACCTCAATTTTTTTCCAAGTGTCCATTTTTCATACAAATTAAAAAAAGAAAATTCTGTTCAGCTAGGTTACAGTAGAAGAATAAGAAGGCCACATCATTATTGGCTGTTACCATTTTTTAGTTTTGTAGATGCTAGAAGTAATTCATCCGGTAACCCAAATATTAATCCTGAATATACCGATTCGTATGAATTAGGATA
>JBFIEB010000141.1:0-7155 GCA_041603555.1 Vicingaceae bacterium | reverse complement strand
TTTCCAAATACTAGCAGTTGACCTGAATCTTGTTTTATTAAACCAACAATACATTTTATCAAAATAGATTTTCCACTCCCTGATTTTCCCAGTACTGCAATACTTTCACCTTCATAAAGCCTAAGATTAAATCCTTTTAATACATGATTATTCCCAAATGATTTTTTAAGATCTGTTATTTCAATAACTGGTATTGTTTTACTTGTAAGATCATTCATACTTTTAATCCTATGAATTGCTTTATTCATGTGTCTATCATAAGTCATAAAAAAGATCAGTTATTTGAACAGCAATTAAATCTAGAATAAATACAAGAAGAGAAGCAACTACCACGGCTGAGTTGGCTGATCTTCCAACACCTTCGGTTCCTTTATCGGAGTGGTATCCTTTGTAGCAGCCTATCAAACCAATGGCATAACCAAAAAAGAATGATTTTGTGATTGAAGGAATTACATCACTAAATACTAGGTTTTCAAATACTTGACTAAAAAATAGTGGAAAACTGACTGTTCCTTTAATATTTACCCCTAAATATGAACCATAAATTCCTATGGTGTCAGCAAAAACTACTAAAATGGGCACCATTAATGTGGTTGCAACTATTCTAGTAACAACAAGGTATTTAAACGGATTGGTGCCTGAAACTTCCATTGCATCAATTTGTTCGGTTACTTTCATAGAGCCTAATTCTGCACCTATACTTGAGCCTATTTTTCCTGCACATATTAAAGCCGTAATTACAGGCCCTATTTCACGAACGATAGAAATACCTACCATAGATGGAAGCCAAGACTCTGCTCCAAATTCAATTAATGTGGGTCTTGATTGAATGGTAAAAACTAATCCCATAATAAAAGCGGTAACCCCAACCAAAGGGAGAGACTTGTAACCAATTACATAACATTGTTTTACTATTTCTATAAACTCAATAGGGGGCCTTATAATTTCTTTAAAAAATCGTATTCCAAAACGAGTTATATCTCCAGTTTCGGATAAAAAATCCTGAACCGATTCAGGTAATGGTAAAGTAATCAGATTACGAAAATTGTATTTTAATTTAGCCATCAGATGTTTTTCTTTCTCAACCTTATGTCGTTTTAGAATTAAAATTAAGAAGGCAGGAAATTGATCCTGCCCTCAAGTTGAATGACATTGGTAAAATCGTAAGAGATTAACCTACGGATTCAACACTATTCTTTCGCTGGATTAATTTCATTCAATCTTTAAACTTTTTGTGGTTCTGATTTTTTGGAGTCAGATATATCCAATTCAATATTTGTCTTGTAAACTAGAATGAACGGCCTAAGATTTCACGATACTAATTATCTCCATAGGAAATCCCATTGGGAAGATTAGCATGAATATTGATTTTTTCAATTTCTGTTTTTAAATTATCCATTACAGACAATCATATAAGAAAGATATTAAAAATCTTTGCAATTCAAATCAATCCATGATGTAAAAGAACGTAACAAAAATGCACCGGATTCATTAAGAAAAGGATGACCTGTGTTACTATAGGTCGTAGTTTTTTATCATTGTAAACTAGATAGCATTCATATATTTTTGGTTATAAACGTTAAATAATTCTCCCATGATAAATTTAAAATTCAAAAAAGAAATATTTTATGTATTCATAATAGCGTCTATGATAGGATGCATAATTCCAAGTTTTCAACCCATATATAATGATAACGACTTATTATTTGATAACGAATTAGTAGGAAGTTGGGTTGGGGCTAGGTCAATATGGACTTTTGAAAAAGGGATGGATCAATCATATAATTTGACTTATAAAGAATGTGACGATCCGATAAACAATCCTTCTAATTATTCTTCTTGTACGATGGCTGAATTTAGGGTGCATTTAATAAAACTTGATAATGATTATTATGTTGATTTTTTACCTATAAATTATACAAATACCGAAAATTTATTTCTTCTTTTTCATGTTAAGGCACTACATTCTTTTGCAAAAATCACTTTCAATAAGGAGAATCTGGATATTTCGTTTTTAGATTATATATGGACAAAAAACTTATTAAAAGAAAAACCTGATCTAATTAACCACACAGTTACAAGTGATGGAGTGATATTAACAGCAAGCACCTCTGAAATTCAGCAATTTCTAAAGATTAATTCATCTAACAAAGAAGCTTATACAGATCCTCTTTCACTTCAGCGTAGTAATAGGAAGGAACTATGAAAATATGGTGGATCAAATCTCCAAACAAAAAACTGAGTTTACCCGATTGGTTATCTGTTTATCGCATTTTATCAGCTCCTATTCTGATTATTTTAATATTTTTAGATGAGAGGATATTTTTTGGCATTTTATTACTCATTAGTTTTTTGACCGATGCTGCAGACGGCTTTCTTGCAAGAAGAATGAATATAGTTACTCAGCGAGGTGCACAATTGGATAGTATTGGTGATGCGATTACATTTATTATAGCCCTTTGTGGTGTAGTGAAATTTGAGACCAATTTTATATTAGACCATATCGTATTAATTGCTATTGCATTTGGGCTGTATATTTTTCAACTACTAATGGCTTACTGGCGATATGGAATGCCTAGCAGCTTTCATACCTATTTAGCTAAATTATCGGCTATATTTCAGGCAATTTTTCTGGTTTATCTTTTCTTATTTGGTGTCAAATTATGGCTGTTTTATACAGCTATTATATTAAGTATTGTTGAAACGGTCGAAGAAATCATCCTTATACTTCTTTTTTCTAATTGGATTGCAAATGTCAAAGGTTTATTTTGGGTTTTAAAAATTAAAAAGAAATAATGAATTGAAGTATTTGCCAATAAAGCTATTAACTGATTGTAATAGAATTAATTACTTAATGCCTGTTTTACTAAAATTAAATTATCGATGTTTTCTTTATCCACAACACCTACCAATTGACCATTATCATAAACAGGAGAGAACATGGTTCTATTAATCATCATTTTATCATATACCTCTACTAATTCCGTTTCGGTTTGAAAAACAGGAAAATCTTTTTCCATCACATTAGATACTGGGGTATCTTTGCCAAATTCAGACAACGCGTTAATAACATTTTTGCTCGTTAAGACTCCTTTTACAGTATTACCATCTATAACTAAAAACTTCTCATTTTGTTCATTAAATAACATGTTAATTACTTTTTCCAGTTTATCTGAAGGAGATAATGATTTGTAGTGTGTTCTGAACACATCTTTTACTTTATAGCCTGAAAGAACAGATTTCGCAGCTTCATAAATAGATTCTCCTCCGGCACTAAGAAAAATAAATATGCCAATAAAAATCAATAAAAAATTAACATAAAATCCTGCAAATATTAATAGAACTGCAAAAAACTGACCGATTCTGGCAGCTATGATTGTCGCCTTTGAACGATTGAATATGTAGCACAGAATTGCGCGAAGAATCCGTCCACCATCCATTGGAAAAGCAGGAATCATATTGAACAAACAAATAAATAAATTTACTGCCATTAGATTAAATAAAAAATATTCTCCCGTAATCATTGAAGACTGAGTTTCCATGAAGGTTTTTAATTCTTCCATTGATGGGATTCCTCCTGTAAAAATTAAAAAAAGATACAATCCAAAAGCAATCACCACATTTACCATAGGACCTGCAATAGCTATAAGAAACTCTTGTCCTGGTTTTTCCGGCATTCGTTCCATCATTGCCAAACCACCAATAGGTAATAAAGTAATATTTTTAGTAACTATATTAAATCGTTTTGCTGTTAAGGCGTGACCCAATTCATGAAGAACGATACAAGCGAACACTGTCAGTATATATCCAACTCCTAACATTGCTCCTGAAAAGCCCATTCCTGATAGAACTTGGGTTATGAATATAAATCCAAGAAGTATGATAAATGTCCAATGAATAGATAATTTAATTCCAAATATTCTTCCTAAGGATAAAGACCATTTCATATTTATCAATTAAACATAAATAATTATATTTCGTCAATTACACGTTGAAGCTTCTCTTTTATTTTTATCCCAATTTCTCCTAAATTTTTATTTTTTACTGCTTGCATGGATGCCACTGGATTAATTGCAGCAATCTCTATTGTTCCATTTTCATTTTCTTCTACAATAACATTACAAGGGAGCATTACACCAATCTTATCTTCTACTTGTAGTGCCTTATGAGCAAAAGTTGGATTACATGCACCTAGAATCTGATATCTTTTAAAATCAATATCGAGTTTTTTCTTTAAGGTATCTTTTACATTTATTTCTGTCAAAACTCCAAAGCCTTCTTTCTTTAGTTCCTGAGTAACCTTTTCAATAGCATCTTCAAAGGAGATGTTCTTTAATTCCTTACTGAAATAATAGTCCATAATATTTTTTTACAGCTGTTCTGTCTTTTCAAATTGTTGTTCTGAAACATTTTCATCAATCAATTCTTTTATTATAGAAGGGTTGATTAATGTACTGGTATCACCAAAATTTTTAGTTTCTCCTGCTAATATTTTTTGTAATATTCGTCTCATAATTTTACCAGAACGTGTTTTAGGTAGTTCTTTCACAAAAATTACTTTTTCTGGTTTAGCAATTGGTCCTATCATATGATCAACTTGTGCAATTACTTCCTTCTTTAGTTGTTCAACATTTTTTGCTTTTTTGTAAGCTACAACAAAAGCACAAATTGCACTTCCTTTAATAGCATGTGGATAACCGATTACTGCAGATTCAACAATATTTTGATGGCTGTTAATTGCATTTTCTATGTCAGCAGTTCCTAATAAATGACCAGAGACCTTAATCAGATCATCTGCCCGACCGGTAACTCTATAATCTCCATTTTTATCTCTTTTACAGGCATCTCCGGTAAAATATAGACCGGGGTAATCCGTGAAATAAGTTTTTTTACATCGTTCGTGGTCGCCATAAACTGTTCTGAGCATTCCTGGCCATGGAAACTTAATACAGAGTAGCCCTTCAACTTCATTTTCTAACAATTCATTTCCTTCATTATCAACTATTGCCAACTGAATTCCAGGTAATGGGTGCATAGCAAATCCAGGTTTAGGAAGAGCTACATTCAAAAGAGGAGAAATAGTGATTCCTCCTGTTTCTGTTTGCCACCATGTATCTACAATAAAACATTTTTCATTACCTATATTCTTGTAATACCATTTCCAAGCAGACGCATTAATTGGTTCTCCAACTGTACCTAATAATTTTAGCGTATTTAAATTGTATTTTTCAATGTATGTGGTGTTGAAAGTCATAAGCATTCGAATTGCAGTAGGGGAGTTGTAGAAAATAGTTACCTTATTTTTTTCAACTATTTCCCAATACCTACTAGCATCTGGATAGGTAGGAATACCTTCAAACATAACTGAAGTTGCTCCAGAAAGGAGTGGACCATATACCATATAGGAATGTCCTGTTATCCAGCCAATATCAGCGGTACACCAATAAATATCATCTTTATCACAATGAAAAACATTCCGAAAAGTATAGTCTACATATACCATGTAACCAGCAGACGAATGAACAATTCCCTTTGGTTTTCCGGTTGATCCAGAGGTATATAAAATAAACAAGGTATCTTCTGCATCCATCTTTTCAGCCTTACAGATATTCCCGACTTTTTTTTCTTCCTCATGCCACCAAAAGTCTCTTCCTGTAACAAATGAAATATCCGTTCCTGTTCTTTTTACCACAATTACTTTTTTTATTTCTTTACATTTTAAAAGTGCTTCGTCCGCAATAGATTTTATTTTAATTTGCTTCGCTCCTCGAAACCCTCCATCTGAGGTGATTAATAACTTTGATTTGGTGTCTTGTATCCGATTGGCAAGAGCTTCTGAAGAAAACCCTGCAAATACTACTGAATGAACCGCTCCAATTCTGGCACATGCTAACATTGAAATAACTAATTCAGGCACCATTGGTAAGTAGATACAAACCCTATCACCTTTTTTAACGCCACTGTTTTTTAACACGTTTGCAAATCGGCAAACTTTCTGGAAAAGCTCATTATACGAAATTTTAATATTTTCTTCTTTAGGGTTATTTGGCTCCCAGATATAAGCTATTTTATCACCATTTTTTTTCAGATGCCTGTCTAAACAGTTTTCGGTAATATTGAGTTTTCCTCCTTCAAACCATTTGATATCAGGATCGTTAAAATTCCAAGAGAGAACGTTATCCCACTTTTTTTTCCATATAAAATTTTTAGCTTTTTTTGCCCAGAATTTCTCCGGATGAGTAATACTTTCTTTGTATTCTCTTTGGTAATCTTCGTGTGAGTTTATTTCTAATTTCATAACATTATAATTTTATTAAATTTTTTATTGTGCAACCCAGCCACCATCTACTGCCATTGCATGACCAGTAACAAAAGATGACGCATCGGAACAGAGCCATAACACAGCTTCTGCAACTTCTTCAGGTTGTCCCATTCTGCCAACAGGTTCCATATCTTCAAATTGTTTCACAACCTGTTTATCTTTACCCGTAAAACGATCTATCATAGGCGTTTTTATTACTCCAGGGCAAACGGCATTAACTCTAATTCCTTCTTTAGCATATTCTAAAGCAGCGGTTTTTGTTAATCCCACTACACCATGTTTTGAAGCAACATAAGCTGGTGATCCGGCAAAACCAACCAGTCCTGCAATAGAAGCACAGTTGACAATAGCACCTTTACCTTCTTTTACCATATGTGGCAGCTCATATTTCATGCAAAGCCAAATGCCTTTCAAATTCACACCAATGGTCTTGTCCCAATTTTCATCAGAACATTCCGCGGTATTCCCCTGAATTCCTTCGATTCCTGCATTGTTAAATGCGAAATCTATGCGTTCAAAATTGCTTATTGATAAATCAATCATTTTTTTAACGTCCGCTTCTTTTGAGACATCACACTTTACAAAAATTGCTTCACCACCGACCTTTTTAATCAGGCTGAGTGTTTCATCATCTTCTATCCAGTCGGCAATAACAACTTTTGCACCTTTTTTTGCAAAGGAAATAGCTGTTGCTCTACCTATTCCAAAACTACCACCAGTTACAAGAGCTATCTTTTCTTTTAATAATTTCTCCATAATATTTTTACACTACCGTTGATAATTTATAATTTTCTAACCTCCTAAAAAACATCCAACTTAATTTCTCTCTGTAT
>JBFIEB010000140.1:0-7270 GCA_041603555.1 Vicingaceae bacterium | reverse complement strand
TGTTTATGTCAGAAGTGAATGGTATAGATGGTAGTGCAGGAGGGTTTGAATCTGTTTACCGATGGGATGCACCTACTCAGACTTATGTTGCTGTTACTGATACAACATATGTTTTAGCACCTGGTGCAGGAACCGAACTTTGGTTAGGTGATGATTTTACTTCTTGGACTGCAAAAGCATTTGACACACATGGAACCCCTAATTTTGGCAATGTTCCTGTTGGCGTGTCAACAGATTGGAATTTAGTAGGGAATCCATATCAAGCTTTTATTGATTGGGGTCTCCTTTCTAAACCAACTTTGAATTCTACTTATTACATATGGAATACCAATACTGGCACTTATGATGCTCACACATCTGGTAACATACCCCCACATCAAGGATTTTGGGTAGAGAGTGTTGGAGCAGGTACATTAACTTTTAGTGAATCTTCAAAACTTGGTTCAGGATCTAGCATTTTCTATAAATCATCAGAGCCGTTCGATTTTGAAGAGGCAATTCTTAAATTAAAAAGTAATAATTACTCTTATAGTCATGAGCTCAAGTTAAGACTTAATAATTTGGCCTCGATTGATAAAGATGAATTTGATGCATCATTTAAATCAAGTAAATTACATGAGGCTCCAAGCATAACTTCTTATGGTGCTAACTCTAATAAAAAGCTATCTATTAATTCATTTAATTATTCTGATGAAATAATAGTTCCTATTTCTGTTTCAGTTGGAATTTCTGGTGAGCACATTATTGAGCCAATTAATTTTGAGGCATTTAATAATGAATTTGATTTTGTTGAATTAAAGGATAACAATTCAGGGATGGTATATAATCTTAAATTAAATGTTAGTGAAGAAATTATATTCAATATTAATGAAGGAGATGATTCTGAGAGATTCACCTTAAGGTTATCTAATTTGATGGATGAATCTGTTGAGACCGATAATAGTAATGTTAATATTTACAAAACAAATGAAAATACTATAATAGAATTCAGTAATCCAATAGGAAATTATGAAATATCTATTTATAATTCGATAGGACAAGAAGTTATAGAAAATGTATTTTCCAGCAATGAGAAAACTGTATTAATTAATAATGATAAATTGCCGCATGGGGTTAACATTATTACCGTTAAATCGTCTCAAGATGTTATTGTAAAAAAATTACATTACTAAATCAACCCTTTTTCACTTTCGAACGTAATAGCTGTATAAACCAACGTATTTGTTGTATAAACAAAAAAATATGTTAAATTTGCCCACGTTCAAAAAATTATGAAAAGCTTGAAACGAATAATATTTACCACATTATTTTTAATTGCTATAAGCATTGTAAATAATGCTTTTGCTGCTGGTCCTCCTGGTCCTCCTGGTGGTGGTGGTGGTCCGCCATGTTGGCCACCTCCTTGTGTCCCAATTGATGGGGGCATAACTTTCCTACTTTTAGCAGGAGTAGCTTATGGACTAAAAAAAGTATATGATATTTCTAAACTAAAAAAGGCTGATTTTTAATCAGCCTTTTTTATATTGATTTCTCTAATTAAACCTTGAACTAAACCTTTCTTTCGTAGCTTCATACTGATTTAATTCTCCAATATCCATCCATGACCCTTCACTAACTGGAAATACACCTATTTTTCCTTTACGTTTCTGAATATGTTCAATTAGATTGGTGATATGGTAAAAATCATCAGTAGGAATTTCTTTGAGCAAATGAGGTTCTAAAATGTACAAACCAGCATTAACATAAAAAGTTAAGCTAGGTTTTTCTTTTAATGCTTTTAACATTCCATTTTCTTCGACATCCATTGTTCCATAGGGAATAGAGTATGTCTTAACAGCAGCAACAGCCGTTAATTCATTTTTATTATCCTTATGATATTTTAATATTTCAGAATAATCTTGATCAATCAATATGTCGCAGTTTGACACAAAAAAAGTAGAATTGATATAGTCTTTCATTAAATGAAGACTACCAGCCGTTCCTAATGGCTTAGATTCACTGTAATAAGAAACATTATAATCCGGTTTAGATTCAAAATATTGTTCAATCAATTCAGCCTTGTAATTTACAGATAAATGAAAATTATTAATTCCATGTTCTTTAAAAGTATCCATTATAATTTCAATGAATGCTTTATTACCAACAGGAACTAACGGTTTAGGTATAAGATTAGTGATTGGTTTTAATCGCTCGCCTTTCCCGCCAGCCATAATAACAACAGGTAAGTTGCCGGTAATTTTATGTCCTGAAAGATTTTCCTTTATAACGTCCTTCCAGAAAAACACATCTATAAGCATGTTATTATCATCTACAATAGGCATTAATTCTACTTTGTACTTAATCATTAAATCGGTTATTTCTTCTTTTGATTGAGTTACATTCCCAACATTAATGTTCTTTCTAAGAAACTGGTTGAGCGGTTTATTAAAGTCATTGTTCTTTAAAAGACTTCTTTGAATATCCCCAATACTAATTAGGCTTTCAAACGAATCATTTCTAAAAACAATTAGCAATTTGCAGTTGTTTTTATCCATTAAATTGAGTGCATCTAATAATGATGCATTATAATCGATAATTAAATGGTCTATTTTATTATGAAGGTCCATTAATCAAAATAGTCAATATGGTTTAGCTGGATTCCCAAGATATTTTCCGGTAGATAGGTTACTTATCACAACGCTTCCTGCACCTATTATGGTATTAGTCTCAATTGAAATTTCATGAATAATAACACTTCCTGAACCAATAAAGACGGCATCTGCTATCTTACATTTACCGTTAATAGTTGCAGAAGTAGCAATATGGCTATGATTACCGATTGATGTGTCGTGTTCAATTAATGCTCTAGAATTAATGATACAATTTTTTCCTATTCTACTTGCAGCATTTACTACTGCGTTGTTCATTATAATTGACCCTTCACCAATTTCTGAATGTGAAGAAACATAAGCATTCGGGGAAACAATACTAGGTAATGTCTTATTCAAACTTTTAATTTTTTTATATAAACTTATCCTTAAAGAAGGGTCTTTAATCTGTCCTAAGCTAATTAAAAAGTAGTCATATTTATTCGCAATTTCATCAATATCATTATCTGTTCCAATGATGGGGTAACCTAAAATTTGCTCTCCAACTTTACTTTTTACGTCAACAATACCTGCGATGGAAAATTTACCCTCCTGCTCTATAACATCAATGCAGGATTTACAATGTCCGCCACCACCAATTAATATTATCTCTGGTTTTTTCATTTAATTCTTATACTACTAGGTATATTAACTAATCTTTCAGAAAGATAATAAGAATTTGTTAAATCGGTTTTTTGACATGATTCAAACATCCTTAATTCATTCATCAATTGCCATGATGGTCTACTCATAATGCCGTTATTATTAGAGAAATCTAAAAACTCATCTCTTTCATTTTTATCTTTAAATAGGATACTATTCAACCAATAATTAGATTTCGAGTTCAAAGGCTCATTGACAAATTCTATTTCTTTTTGTTTAAAGAAGTGGTGGTAAATTTCAGCTAATTCCCTTTTGTTTTCTATAAATGAAGATAGTTGTTCCATTTGAGCACAGCCTAATGCAGCACATACATTTGTTAACCTATAATTATAACCAATTTCATCATGCATATACTCCCATTTATGAGGAATTTTGGCGGTAGTGGTTAAATGATTTATTTTTTTTGCCAACCCCTCGTCATTAGTTATTGCCATGCCACCTCCTCCACAAGTAATTGTTTTGTTTCCGTTAAAGCTGAGAATACCAATTTTACCGAAAGTTCCTGTATGCTGATTATTATAAAAACTTCCTAAAGATTCTGCTGCATCTTCTATAACAGGAATATTATATTCATTACAGATAGCAATTACTTCATCAATTCTGCAAGGATGTCCAAATGTATGCATCGGAATACACGCTGAAATTTTTCTGTTTGTGGTTTTATTGTAGGGAATATTGTTTTTTAATTCAACATTGTTGATTAGAAAGTCTTTGAGACTTGCTGGAGACATTCCTAAAGTATCTTTGTCTACATCCACAAAAATAGGGTGAGCTTTTTGATAAGTTATGGCATTCGCTGTTGCGACAAAAGTTAAAGGTTGAGTTATTACTTCATCATCCATATCAACACCAATAGCAACTAAGGCAATATGAAGTGCAGTGGTGCCATTTACTGTTGCTTTAGAAAATTTAGCCCCAGTATATTCTTGAATTTGCTTTTCGAATTTATCAACATATTCTCCAATATAAGACACAAAGGTGGAGTCAATACAGTCATTGAGATATTTTTTTTCATTTCCGATAAATCTCGGCTCATGCAAGGGAATAAAATCTTGACCAGGAAATTGGTGTTTTATGAAATCTGTTATTTCTTTAAACATTGTAAATATCAGACTTATAATTACTGAGGTTTTCTTTAATGCTGAACCATTCAATAGTTTCTTTTAATCCTTCTTTTAAAGAATATTCAGGATTCCAATTTGTAATTTCTCTTATTTTAGTATTATCACCAAATAATCTTTCAACTTCACTTTTGTCGGGACGTAGCCTTTCGCCATCTGTTACAATCTTAGCATTAGGATTTGTTAATTCAATAATATTTTGAGCTAAATCACCAACAGAAATTTCATTGTTGGTTGCAATATTAATTTCTAGCCCACTAGTATTATCTGATTTAGCAATTTCAATAAAACCATTAGCAGTATCTTTTACATAAACTAAATCACGAGTTGGATGTAAAGCACCCAATTTGATTTCCTCTTTTCCATTTAATAATTGGGTAATTATTGTGGGGATAACAGCTCTTGCCGATTGCCTTGGCCCATAAGTATTAAAAGGCCTAACAATTGTTACTGGCACATTAAAACTTCTGTAAAATGACTCAGCCATATAATCAGCTCCAATTTTAGTAGCTGAATAAGGTGATTGACCTTGTTTAGGATGTTTTTCATCAATTGGAACGTATTGGGCAGTTCCATAAACTTCAGAAGTTGATGTAACAATTAATTTCTCAACTTTAAAATCTCTACACGCTTGTAAGATATTTAACGTACCTTTTATATTCGTATCAACATAACTGTCAGGGGAATGGTAACTGTATGGTATAGCAATTAAAGCTGCCAAATGAAAAACGATGTCACAGCTTTCAACTGCTGTTCTAACTCCATTTGGATCCCGAATATCTCCCGTGAATATTTCTATTTTATCTAATTTTTCTTTTGAAAAAGAGTCTATCCATCCCCAAGTATTAAACGAATTATAATAAACAAAAGCTTTAATGGCACAGCCTTCATCCAATAGTCTTTCAACTAAGTGGCTTCCTATAAAACCATCAGCACCTGTTACTAAAACTTTTTTTCCTTTTAATTCCATATCATCATGTATTCAAACAAAAATAACTTTTTATTTGCAGAAAACAGGGGGAAAATTATAACCTATTTTTTTTTAATGCTTTTTCTTTAAAGAAAGGAATATAATTATCTTTGTTACTCTCAAAAATTATAAATTATGAATTCTGACAAAGAAATATTTGATTTAATATCAGATGAATATACCAGACAAAAAGAAGGTGTAGAATTAATTGCATCAGAAAATTATGTAAGTGAAAATGTATTAACAGCAATGGGAAGCGTTCTCACTAACAAATATGCTGAAGGGTTACCTTTTAAAAGATATTACGGAGGATGTGAGGTGGTAGATAAAATAGAGGATATTGCAAGAGAAAGAGCAAAAGAACTGTTTAACGCTGAATGGGTTAATGTTCAGCCACATTCTGGAGCTCAAGCTAATGCGGCTGTAATGTTAGGTGTTTTAAAGCCAGGTGATAAAATACTAGGTTTCGATTTATCTCATGGAGGACATTTAACTCATGGTTCTCCAGTAAATTTTTCTGGAAAGCTATATCAAACATGCTTTTATGGTGTAAATAAAGAAACAGGAAAAGTTGATTATGATTTAATGGAAGAAGTAGCATTAAATGAAAAACCTCATTTAATTATTGCAGGAGCATCCGCTTACTCACGTGATTGGGATTATAAAAGAATGAGAGAACTTGCAGATAAAGTAGGAGCTTTATTATTGGCTGATATTTCTCATCCATCCGGATTAATTGCTAGAGGATTGTTAAATGATCCTATGCCTCATTGCCATATAGTTACCACTACTACCCATAAAACCTTGAGAGGACCAAGGGGAGGTATGATTATGATGGGTAAAGATTTTGAGAATCCTTGGGATTTAAAAACACCTAAAGGGAACGTAAAAATGATGTCACAGATTTTAGACGGAGCTGTTTTTCCTGGAACACAGGGGGGGCCTTTGGAGCATGTTATTGCCGGTAAAGCAGTAGCCTTCAAAGAAGCTTTATCAGATGGATATATGGACTATTGTATTCAAGTAATGAAGAATGCTAAAGTGATGGCTGAGGAATTAGTGAAAAGGGGATATGGAGTAATTTCAAATGGAACTGATAATCATTGTATGTTAATAGATTTAAGATCAAAAAATATTACAGGGAAAGACGCTGAAAACCTTTTGGTTACTGCCGATATAACAGTAAACAAAAATATGGTGCCTTTCGATGATAAATCACCATTTGTTACTTCAGGTATTAGAGTGGGTACTGCTGCCATAACTACAAGAGGAGTAAAAGAAGATCAGGTAGTTAAAATTGTAGAATTAATAGATAAAGTAATTATGAATAGAGACGATGAGGAAGTAATTGGAGAGGTTAGGACTGAAGTGAATGAAATGATGGAAAAACTTCCTTTGTTTCAAATGGAAGAATTGGTAATGAATTGATTATAATGATAAAGGCAAACGATAAGAACATTAAATCTTGGATAGAAATCCCAGAAAATTCGGACTTCTCAATTCAGAATATTCCTTTTGGAATTTATAAAGCCAAAGATGGAAATGTTGCTGTTGCAACAAGAATAGGAGATACAGTAATTGATTTATTTAAAGTTGCTAAACTAGATTATTTTTCTATTGATGCAGAAGTGTTTAATAATTGTGTATTAAACCAATTTATGCGTTTGGGCAAACAAGTTACAAGAGATGTAAGAAATGAAATTTCGGATATTTTTAATGCGGAAAATGATAAAGCAAAAAATAACGATTCATTAAAAGAAGCACTTTATAGCTATGATGAAGTAGAAATGTTGATGCCAGTTGAAGTTGGTGATTACACGGATTTCTATTCCAGTGAACAACATGCCTATAACGTAGGCTGTATGTTTAGAGACCCTAATAATGCCTTG
>JBFIEB010000139.1:0-7282 GCA_041603555.1 Vicingaceae bacterium | reverse complement strand
TTGCATTTTTTCTTTACCTTCTCTACCCAAATAAATGCCCAAATATTGTCGTTCTTTGGTTGTAAATGATACAGTTAAATACCCTTTGACATTCTCTCCAATCGATTCAACAACACCATTAAATTCCTTACAATAAAATCTATTCTTAGCTTTAGTATCATAAGAAAAAAGGATAAATCCTAATATGGAAACCACTAAAACTATAGATAAGGCAGCAACTAGTTCTTTGTCTTTCATCTCAAGCATTAATTATTTACACTCTCAATCATAATTTCTAAAATTTCCTGAGCAGCTTTACTAATTTTTGTTCCTGGGCCAAAAATGCCAACCGCACCAGATTTAAATAAGAAATCATAATCTTGTTGAGGAACAACACCTCCGACAATAACCATGATATCTTCTCGGTCTAATTTTTTTAATTCTTCAATGACCTGTGGTACTAAAGTTTTATGCCCAGCCGCTAAAGAGGATACCCCTAAAATATGCACATCATTTTCTATAGCTTGCTTGGCAGCTTCAGCTGGGGTTTGGAATAAGGGACCAATGTCTACATCAAAACCTAAATCAGCAAAAGAGGTAGATATGACTTTAGCTCCTCTATCATGACCATCTTGTCCCATTTTGGCTACCATAATTCTAGGTCTTCTCCCTTCCAATTCAGCAAATTGGTCGGCTAGTGCTTTGGCTTTTATAAAATCTTTGTCATCCATTGCTTCAGAACTGTAAATTCCACTAACAGAGCGTATTTGAGCTTGATATCTTCCAAATACTTTTTCCATTGCATCCGAAATCTCACCCAAAGTAGCTCTTTCTTTTGCTGCTTCTATAGCAGCTTCTAATAAATTTCCATTATTAGATTTAGCAATTTCGGTAATATAATTTAAAGCAGCAACAACTTTTTCAGTATCTCGATTAGCTTTTAATTGGTTTAATCTTTCTATCTGCCCATTCCTAACTTTGTCGTTGTCTATATCAAGAATTTCAATAAATTGTTCTTCATCCAATTGATATTCATTTACGCCAACAATAATCTCTTTACCCGAATCAATTTTTGCCTGCTTGCGAGCAGCAGCTTCTTCAATTCTTAGTTTTGGTATACCCTTTTCAATTGCCTTTGCCATACCACCTAACTCTTCAACTTCTTCAATCAATTTCCATGCTTTTTCGGCAATTTGGTTTGTTAAGTATTCAACATAATAAGAGCCCCCCCATGGGTCCACCGTTCTACAAATTTCAGTTTTTTGTTGAAGGTATAGTTGGGTATCTCTGGCTATTTTTGCAGAGTAATCTGTTGGTAAAGCTATGGCTTCATCTAGTGCATTAGTGTGTAATGATTGAGTTCCTCCCATAACTGCAGCCATGGCTTCAATACAGGTTCTGGCTACATTATTATACGGGTCTTGCTCGGTTAAACTCCAGCCAGACGTTTGGCAATGTGTTCTTAAAACCAGTGACTTTTCATTTTTTGGATTAAATTGTTTAACAATTTTAGCCCATAACATTCTTCCTGCACGCATTTTAGCAATCTCCATAAAGTAATTCATTCCAATTCCCCAGAAAAATGATAGGCGAGGAGCAAAGGTGTCAATCTCTAATCCTGCTGCCAAGCCAGTTCTAATGTACTCCAAACCATCGGCTAAAGTGTATGCTAATTCAATGTCATTTGTTCCCCCAGCTTCTTGTATATGATATCCAGAAATACTAATCGAATTATATTTAGGCATATTTTTAGAGGTGTATTTAAAAATATCAGCAATAATTCTCATTGAAGGTTGGGGAGGATAGATGTAAGTATTCCTTACCATAAACTCCTTTAAAATATCGTTTTGAATGGTGCCATTTAATTCTTCAAGGCTAACTCCTTGTTCTTCAGCTGCGACAATATAAAAAGCCATAATTGGTATTACTGCACCGTTCATAGTCATGGACACAGACATCTTATCCAATGGTATTTCATCGAAAAGAACTTTCATATCTTCAACAGAATCAATTGCAACTCCTGCTTTTCCAACATCACCAACTACACGAGGATGGTCTGAATCATACCCTCTATGTGTAGCTAAATCAAATGCAACTGATAGTCCTTTTTGGCCACCAGCTAAATTTCTTCTATAAAATGCATTCGAATCTTCAGCTGTACTAAAACCAGCATATTGCCTGATAGTCCAAGGTCTCATTACATACATGCTTGAGTAGGGACCTCTTAAATTTGGAGCTATTCCTGCAGCAAAATCTAGGTGTTTTAGGTTTTTAATATCTTCTAAGCCATAAATATCCTTTACATTAATTTGCTCAGATGTCAGCCATTCGGAACTTATTGAATCACCTTTATTATCATTAACAGCAGTATACTTAATATTCGAAAATACTTCATTGTGTTTTGTGCCATTCTTAAGAACTCCTAGTACTTTTAGAATAATGTGTTCGGTCAGGTACTCAATATAATAAGCGCCATCTGCTGCATTTTTTACTTTATCTAAAAATGATTCTTCCTTTAAAATATGTTGAACATTACGCGCGATTCTAATAGCATTAGCGTTTTCAGTGGAGTGAGGCGCGACTATTAAACCATCACAACCTCCAATTATAGCGGACATTGCCTGCGTGGTATTCGACAACATATTAATGTCCAAATTCTCATCATTTTTTACATTAGTCATAGAAATGATGGCCATATCTACCTTATCAATATTGTACTTCGCTAAAATTAGTTTCCATAGTGTTCTTGCGGCTCTTAGCTTGGCAATTTCAAAAAAGTAATTATCATCTTGTCCAAAATGAAACTGAATAGTTGATGCAGCTTTCTTAGCTTCTATTCCACCTTTAATTAATTGGGTAAGGTAATTAAGACTATGACTGAAGGAATTTGAAAGTTCTTCTATTATGTTGTTCGAATCTAATTTTAACTGATATCCTTTAACTGTAATTGTTTTTAATGGGTTGTGAGGGGGCAAATTAAGAGTGTAAGCAATGTCGACATCGCAACCAGAACTAATAGATCCTGTTAATTTTTTTATATCTGTATATTTTGCAAGCCATTCATAAGCTTTACCTGGTTGGGAAGTGTCAAAATGTATTTCTATAATTGGCAACATTATGCCTTTAAGCAATATGTTTAAGTCTTCAAAATTGGCAATATCTCCAATAAATAATAAACCATTGGCACCACCTTTTAATGCTGCAAGTGCATCCGCATTAGATTGCTTTGCTGTAGAAATAACAATGGCTTCAATTATTCGCCAATTATTTTTGGATTTTATCGGAGCTTCAGTTAAAGAGGTGAAACCTGATAATGATTCTTTGTTATAAAATGGCTTGACTTCAATTCCTTCTGGTGAATTCCAAACCAATGTTTCTTGGAAGTTTTTCCCCTTTAAATCAACATCAATTTTATCTAACCAATCTTGGTAGCTAACACCATCAAATTCTTCAAACAATCCCATAAATACTGCTTATTTACTAAGACAAAGATAAAAAATAATAAGGAGAATGATTGAAATAAGTTACTCAGTAGCAAAAACAAATACTTCCTCATTATCTTTTTTCATGAAGTAGTTTTCTCTGGCAAATTTCTCTAAGGTTGCTGGGTTTTTAGTGAGATCATCTAGCTCTTGACTGGTTTTTTCTATTGCTTGATTAAAGTAATCCTTTTCTTTTTCTAGGGTTTTAAGATGCGAATAATAAGAATATTGAATCATAATGTTATTTTGATCAATAAAGGCAACCCATATCAAAAAAGATATGATACTAAATGCATACCTGTTCTTTAACCAATGGGGTATTTTGTTAATCATAATATCAAATTTATATTATCTTTTGAGTGATAGGATTGAACTAATAATGAATTAATTAACATCTTATTGTTTATTTGCTATCATTATCTTTGCTTAAAATTTAAAAATATGATTCAACGAATTCAAACAATATTTCTTCTTTTAGTATTAATACTAGGTGTTTTATTTTCCTTTTCACCTGTATTAGGGTTTACTGGTTATGAAGCTGATTTTATTATGAATGCTTATAAAACTGCGGCTGTTGGTGATTCAGCAAATATTATTGCTAAAAATATGGGGGTAGGCGTGATGCAAGGATTAATTTTTTTAGTTGCTTTAGTAACAATATTTCTTTTTAAGAAACGCCATTTACAAATAAAATTGAGTAAACTGAATATCTTATTAATTGCTTTACAAATAGCTGCGATAGTAATGTATAGTGATGTTGTTAAAACTGCTATTGGACCAACTACCAATGATGTTTCGGTAAGCTTTAAATTTGGTTCGGTAATTCCAGTCATCTCTTTAATATTGACTTATCTAGCGATTCGGTTTATAAAGAAAGACGAAGATTTAGTAAGAGCTGCAGATAGGTTAAGATAATTGAACTAAAATTTTAAGCGCTAAGGTTTTCTACTTTTGGTCCTAGCTCAATCACTTCTAAATCTTTAATATCTTTTTTGTCTATGGTAAACCTAACAAGTGTTTTTACTTTATGAAAACCACTTTTCCCGGCAGCACCTGGATTAATGTGCAATAAATTTAATTTCTTATCAAACATCACTTTTAGGATATGAGAATGACCACTAATAAAAAGGTCAGGAGGATTAAATTTTATTCTATCTCTTACCTCTTTTGAATACCTATTTGGATAACCTCCGATATGAACCATCCAAACTTTAACTTCTTCACAAGTAAATTTTAATTCTTTTGGGAATACTTTGCGAATATCTTGTCCATCAATATTTCCGTAGACACCACGGACTGGTTTTATTTTAGTCAACTGTTTTATAATGTCAATAGTCCCAACATCACCAATATGCCATATTTCATCACAATCCTTAAAGTATTTTTCAACTTTGGGGTCTAAAAAACCATGAGTATCTGAAATTAAACCTATTCTTATCATTGTTTCAAATATAAATAATGCATTAATTTATTTGGTGGTTAGTTCTAGAAATAATTAATTTCACATCTTTAGATAATAAAACTAGGTTAATTTAGTTTTAACTGAAATCTTAAACTACTCCAATGAAAAAAGTTATTATTTCTCTCATTTTAATTGTATTCTCAACTACATTTCTTAGTGCTCAAAATGACACCTTAAAACCTGTTGATGGAGATTGGGGTTTTAGTCTTAATATAACGGGTTTGATTAATAATATTGTAGTTGAAAACAATCAGGACCCAGTAGGAAATTATATGATTTTTGCTCGTCATTACCTAAAAACTGACAAAGCGCTTAGAATGGGATTATCTATAACTTACGTGAATCAAAACTTTTTTTCTGCGGATAGCATAAGTATTCCAAGTGGAAATAGAGCTTTGCAGGAATTGGATTCAACTATTTCACAATTTAATTATACTCTTTCATTGGGTATTGAAAAGCACTTAGGAACAACAAGAAGACTTGATCCTTATGTTGGTGGCGAAATACTTGTTGGTAAAATAGGAAATGTTAAAACTGATGCAAAATTGGATGTTACAGATGTAACAGGAACATATAAAGAACAAATTATTTTACAAGAAGATGGTGGATCTGTTTTTGGAATGGGAGCAATAGCAGGATTTAATTTTTTCTTTTCTAAAAACATAAGTTTGGGTGCGGAGTTTGGTTATGCATTTACTTATAGTAAGTCTGGAGGAGATTACAGTGCAAGTCATGTTATTACCCCTGTAAGCGGTTCACAGATATCTACTTTTGAAAATGGAAAACTCGGATCATCTCAAAAAAGCATTGGAGCAACTTCTACAGGAGGCATAATGCTTTCTTTCTTTTTTTAGCATTTATCTTATAAGGGTAAGAGTGCCTTTATAGGTGGTCTCTATTTGATCTGTGGTTTCTACATCAATAATATAGAAGTAGGTGCCATCAGTACACTCTATTCCTGCAGTAGTTCTACCATCCCAACCATGGTTAATTTGATTGGAACTGAACATTAAACCACCCCATCTGTTAAAGATATTCATTGTTAATCCAATAATTCCTGTTCCGGTAATATTGAATAAATCATTTTGACCATCTCCATTGGGAGAGAATACATTTGGAATGATTACAATGGAAGGTATAGTGATGCAAGAATCAACAGTGATGTAATTAGGAATAAAAATTGAATCCTGACCATAAATATTAGAAACCATCAAAGCCACATCAAATGTTCCTGTAGAATCATAACAGATGTTAGTTGGATTCTGATTGTTAGACGTATTAGGATTTGCACCAAAGAAATACCAACTCCATGAAGTTGGAGTACCTCCAGAACTTAAATCACTAAAATTTATACAATCATTTATACAAACAGAAGTACTATTAGAGCCAAAATTAGCAATTGGTGCAGTACACAAAATTACTGTGACAATAACAGAATCAGAATTAATACAACCATTTGCATCAGTACCAGTTACAATGTAAGTAGTAGTTGTAACAGGAGAAGGAGATTGGTTTTGACCAGCTCCCAAACTGTTGTTCCAGCTATAGGTTAATGCACCAGTAGCTGATAAATTTGCTATGTCACCAGAACAAATAGTAGTATCATTACTAGCAATTACAGTTGGTAGAGCGTTTACAGTAATAAATCCAGACATGAATAAAGAATCCTGTCCAAATGCGTTGGTGTCAACTAAAATCACATCAAAACTTCCTGCGGTATTATAGCATATGTTAGTTGGGTTTTGAGCCGTAGATGACGTATTGGCTGCACCTGGAAATGACCAAGCCCAACCAGTGGGTACACCTGTACTTAAATCAGTAAAATCAATACAATCTCCAACGCAAATAGTGCTGTCCGTTGCACTAAAACTAACAACAGGTGGATTACCACATGCAATAACAGTTACTAGCACAGAATCAATATTAATACATCCGTTAGCGTTAGTTCCAGTTACTATATAAGTTGTAGTTGTAATAGGAGAGGGGAATTGATTTTGGCCAGCCCCTAAACTATTGTCCCAACTATAGGTTAATGCACCAGTAGCAGATAGATTTGCGATGTCGCCAGAACAAATAGTGGTGTCGATACTTGCAACAACAATAGGTAAAGGATTAATAGTAACGATGGTAGAGTCCATATTAACACAACCATTACCGTCTGTTCCAGTAACAATGTAAGTAGTATTTACAATAGGTGAGACAGAAAATCCTTGTCCTGCACCTAATGCATTATCCCAAAAATAAGTAGTAGCACCAGTTGCATAAATATTGGCATTATCACCTAAGCATATAGAAGTATCTGGTCCAGCAACTACAGCAGGTAAAGGGTTAATAGTAATAATAGTAGAATCAGTATTGA
>JBFIEB010000138.1:0-7303 GCA_041603555.1 Vicingaceae bacterium | reverse complement strand
TTAACATCATTGATATGAATGTAGCGAATGTCATTACCTAACACTTGAATATCTTCTTTGTTTGATGAATAGATAACGTTGTCAGATTCGCTTCCATCACTTTTAAGCACATTAATTTCAATAGGATCAGAACTAATAGTCTGGTATTTTTTTGTAGAAGGATTAAAATAGCTAAACATCACAGGGTCAAGTTTAAACTTACCTGGATGCCTGGGAATTACTAAATAATCAAACTCTTTAGAACCTGAAACTCCCGAAGCTTCAGTTTTAGTATTATCGTTTATTTTAGGGTCATAGGTTTCAAAATCTGAAGGGAAAGCTAATTTAGGACTATCTATGAGAGGAATATTTCCTTTACCTGAAATTTTAATTTTAATATTGATGGCTTCATTTGCTTTAACCTCGTTCGAAGAAACATCTATTTTCATATTCAAATCACCTACAGCACCAGAATAATCTTTTGGGGCAGTATCGGGGAGGGATTTAACATTTATTTTTATGGGTTTACTTTTAACGTTATATTCAACATTTTCAACCTTTCCATAAAATTGATCCCAGAGCGTTTGACCACCAGCGGTTCTCTGTTGAACAATAAATTTAAATTCCAAAGGATCTATAACTAAATCTCCGGTGCCTTGTGGAAATAAAATCATTTTGTCAATGGTATAAACTTGCCATCTGTATCCACCGATTATTTCTGTTTTGGCTACTGACTGTCCTATATCAACTTTCTGCTTCCAAAAACCATTCAATTTCGGATCATTTACCTGCTCATAACCAGAAAACCTTACTCGTGTATAGAATTTATAAGTAGCAATAATTTGTTCTCCTTGGTAAGGATTGGTTTTATTTACTGAGCATTTTATATACATATCTTCAGATACGTTCTCTTTTTGCTTAGTAGTGTTCCCCTGTCCGGTACTTTGTTGAACTTTAACTCCTTTTCCAACCGATATTTTTAAAGAATTGGTTTTATGAGCTTTCCCATTTATACTTCCAACTGCAGGGCCAATAGTAAATTCACCCTCTTTTATAGCCATTAATACGTAACTAATTGATATGGTAGAATTAGTTTTACCGTTTACCCATGACATGTTTGTGGATTGGTTTGGACCTGAGAGTACTCTAAAGTCTGAAAGTTTTGGGGCTTTAAAATTAGAAATAGTCCCATTAGCTTGAAACTCTATTTGAAATCGGTCACCAGTCTTTACTTGAGTATTGCTTGTTGCGGCAGTAAACTCTATTTCTTGGCTAAAAGAAAGGTTAGCTAGCATTAAAACTAGAAAAGTTAGTATGAGATGTTTTTTAAATGGCTTCATTTTAACGGACTAATTTACTACCAATCTTTTTCTATTTTAACTTTTTGTCCCTTCACTTTTTTCTTTTTTAACTTATCTTGAGTTTTCTTTTCTTGGTTGTTTAATGCATCAAGCATCCTTTGGGCATCTTGTTTAGAAAGCTGATCGGGTTTAGGTTGTTGATCCTCTTTATCTCCTTTATCTTTTTTATCTTCTGGATTGTCCTTTTTATCTTTATCATCCTTCTTATCTTCATTTTCTTTTTTGTCTTTATCCTTATCTTTGTCTTTATCCTTATCCTTGTCTTTATCATCTTTTTTGTCTTTATCCTTTTTTTCTTGTTCTTGCTGTTGCGCAAGTTTCTTTTTAGCATAAGATAAATTGTAACGAGTTTGATCGTCATCCGGACTCTCTCGCAATGCTTTTTTATAAGCATCAATACTCTCTTGGTATTTTTGAGATTCTAAATAAGAGTTACCAATATTATGGTAAGCATTTGCTTTTAATTTTTTATTATCAGTTTTATCAGCAAATTTTTGAAATTGTTGAATGGCTTCTGCATATTTTTTTTGCTTATAGAGTGCATCTCCCAGGTTGAAATCCGCTTTAGTCGCTTGACTATTTTTTTCTAACGCTTTTTTATAACTTGCGTTTGCCTGTTCGTACTGTTTATCTTTATACTGCTGATTTCCTTGTCTTATATATTTTTTATCTTTTTGTGAATACAAGTTTAGCGTCAGGCATAAGAATAATATGTATAAAACTAACTTCATTATATTTTTGATTCGAATAAGTTTATACCATCAAGTTTATTAGTTCTTCTATTTGAAATAAAATACTCAATTATTATTAATATTAATGCAATAATTAGAAAGATTTGAAATCTATCTTCATAATCTTTAAAAGATTTACTGCCAAATTCTTTCTTTTCCATCTTATCAATTTCATTCATAATAGTGTTTAGCCCGGCATTTGCATTACTTGCTCTGACATAAGAACCATTTCCGGCAGCAGCAATTTCTTTGAGCATTTTTTCATTTAATTTAGTCACCACAGTATTTCCAGCATTATCTCTTCTAAAATCGATTTGAGCTCCATTTTTATAAATTGGAATTGGACCGCCTTTTTCGCTTCCCATCCCAATGGTGTGAACGGTTACATCTTCAGAAGCTGCTTCAGCAGCCATGGCTGTTGCATCATCTTCATGGTTTTCTCCATCTGTAATAACTATTATGGATTTGCTTGTCCCATTTTCAAAATCGAAAGATTCCATTGCTAATGTAATTGCTGAACCAATAGATGTTCCTTGAGTTGGAACAATATCGGTACCAATGGTCTCTAAAAATAATTTTGCAGACGAATAATCAGTTGTTATTGGTAATTGGACATAGGCCTGGCCTGCAAAAACAATAATGCCTAATCTATCGTTGTGTAATTTTTCTATAAGCTGATAAATGGCTCTTTTAGAACGTTCTAAACGATTTGGTGACAAATCTTCAGCTAACATAGAATTAGAAACATCGAGAGTAATCATTAAATCAATACCTTCTCTCTTAACCTCTTCTATTTTAGTTCCGAATTGCAAGTTAGCTAAACCGAGCAATAAAGATACCATTGCGATAACATATAGAATAAACTTTATAACTGGTAAAGTTTTAGAAACGTTAGGCATTAATCGTTTAATGATTTCTTGATTACCGAATTGTTTTCGTTTTCTATTTTTCCAATTCTGAACCAATAGAAATACGATCAATAGTAACGGTATAATGGCTATTATCGCCCATAAGAAGATATGGTGTTCAAATCTATACAATGCCTTTAAATATTATATTTCGTAAAAAAAATTCCAGTAATAGTAATATAGCTGAAACTGAAGCAAATGGCCAAAATTTTTCTGATTTCTTTTTATATTCTGTTACTTCAATTTTAGACTTTTCTAGCTTATCGATCTCTTTATAGATAGATTCTAAATTATTCTTATTAGTTGCTCTAAAATATTGTCCATCAGCTATACTTGCTATTTCTTTTAATGTTTTTTCATCAATCTTTACTGGAACATTTTGATATACGGTTCTACCAAATTGATCTTTCATCGGCATTGGTGCAGTACCATTAGAACCTACTCCAACCGTATAAACTCTAATGCCAAATTCTTGAGCAATTTCAGCTGCTGTAATTGGAGGAATAGTACCTCTATTGTTTGAGCCATCTGTTAAAAGAATGGCAACTTTACTGATAGCCTCGCTATCCTTTAATCGACTAACAGATGTTGCTAACCCCATTCCAATAGCTGTTCCGTCCTCTATAATTCCAAAGTCAATATCATCAAATAAGTTTAATAAAACATCATGATCAGTAGTTAATGGGCATTGGGTAAAGCTTTCTCCAGCGTAAACAACTAGCCCAATTCTATCATAAGGCCTTTCAGAAATAAAATCCATAGCTACTTGCTTGGAAGCCTCTAACCGATTCGGTTTAAAATCTTCAGCAAGCATACTTCCAGAAATATCTAATGCGATAATGATATCAATACCTTCTGTAGTCACATCTTGCCAACTCAATGATGTTTGTGGTCTTGCTAAAGCAGTAATTAACGCTGCAATAGCAATACTCCTTAAAACAATTAAAGTATGTCGCAATATCCCCAAAGGGGAATTACCAAAGCTTTTGGTTGTGGTAATTTTAATGGTACCATAAAACTTCTTTTCCCGAATAATATACCAAACAATCATTAACGGGATAATGAGCAACAACCAAAAAAAGTCTGGATTGGCAAATGTTATTTCTCTCCAATTACTCAGCATTATTTTTGGTTGGCGTGATTATTTGTTTTGTACTTTTTACAAATTCTACTGCATTTAACAGACTGGTATCATTTTCATTCGGTAAAGGCTGTTCTTTCGCAAATTTCACCAAGTCAGCTAGAACTAAAATCTGATTTAGTTTAGTTAATAAATCTGGTTGAATAGAATGAAAGCGCAAACTTTGCATTATTTCAGATGTAGTATTCTCTAATGCAGTTACATGGTATCTCTTTTCTAAATAGTCTCTTATTATCTCAGATATTTCACTGTGATGAAGTTTTACTTTCCCTGCTTGCCAGAGTTTATCTTCCCTTAATTTTTCTAATTTTTCGAGAGTAATGATATAATAAGGAATTTCAGGTATAACCTCTTCTATAACAGCATCAGGTCTATTTTTTAAGTATCGAACTAAAACGATGCCTCCAATTAAAAGTACTAAAATGATTGCAACCCATACCCAATTTTCTTTTAACCAATCTATAAATGAAAAGGGTTCTTCTATAGGTTTTTTAATGTCAAAAATAGATTCGGAAGTATCTACTTCCATCGGAATTACTTCAATATATAATGACCCAGTTTGGAAAGGTTGGTCATTTATATAAAATTCAAAATGAGGAATTTCATAATAACCAGAATCAAAAGAAGTTACGGTTATTCTTTTGATTTGCTCGACTAAAGAAAGGTCGTTTTTATCAGGATAAATAGTGTCAATAGGAGAGGAGTATATAATTTCTACAAATTCACTTATGGTATCTGTTAGTTCTGGAAATTTAATAGAAACAGGTTCTCCATCCAATCGATATTTAACTTTTAATTCAATTTGGGTTTGTTCTCCAATTAAAAGAAAGTTAGTGTCAATTGAAGCATTTACTTCTATGCTTTGAGCAGAAAGCCCGAGATTACCTAAAATAAAAACTAGTATGTAGAGTATTTTTTTAATCATAATTCCCTTCTTATTTACCTCGCACCTCTTCTCTTAAATAATGCCATTAGTGGCTTAACATAATCTTCATGGGTTCCAATTTTAGCAGTATCTATACCACTCTTTTTGAAAGTATTTTTTAAATAATCTCTTCGCTTTAAAGCTTCAATTTTATAATTCTTTTGTACTTCATGACTCGAAGTGTTTACCCATTGAATGGCATTTGTTTCGGCATCAAGCATAGGAACTAAACCAATATTTGGAAGTTCTTCTTCTGCGTTGTCGTATAAATGTAAGGCAATTAAATCGTGTTTTCTATTGGCAATTTTCAAGGCATTTTCAAAATTATTTGGACTCACAAAGTCTGACAATAAAAAAGCTGTACACCTTTTTTTTATTGCGTTGTTAAAATATTTTAATGCCTGAGATATGTCTGTTCCCTTACTTTCAGGAGTGAAATCAATTAAATCTCTAATAATCATTAAAATGTGGCTTCGTCCTTTTTTTGGAGGAATAAATTTTTCTATTTTGTCTGAAAAGAAAATAACACCTACTTTATCATTATTCTGAATTGCCGAAAATGCCAAAACAGCACAAATTTCTGTTGCTAATTCTTGTTTGGTTTTTTGCTGTGTTCCAAATTCTTTAGAGCCGCTTACGTCTACCAAAAGCATCACAGTTAATTCTCTTTCCTCTTCAAAAATCTTGACATAGGGGTGATTGAAGCGAGCGGTAACATTCCAGTCAATAGTTCTTATTTCATCTCCATGCTGATATTCTCTGACTTCACTAAAAGCCATGCCTCTTCCTTTAAAAGCAGAATGATATTCACCCGAGAATATTTGACTACTTAATCCCCGAGTTTTAATTTCAATCTTTCTTACTTTCTTTAAAAGCTCAGATGTAGACAGATTACTCACTTTCTATGGTATTTCAACGTTGTTTAAAATTCCGTTTATGATTTCTTCGGTTGTAATGTTCTCCGCTTCTGCTTCATAACTTAAACCAATTCTATGCCTAAGGACATCATGACAAATCGCTCTTACATCTTCAGGAATCACATATCCTCTTCGTTTAATAAAAGCATAAGCTTTAGAAGCTAAGGCAAGATTAATACTTGCTCTAGGAGATCCACCGAATGTGATTAAATTTTTGTAATCACTTAAATTATGGTTTTCAGGATATCGAGTGGCATCAACAATGTCAACAATATATTGCTCAATTTTTTCGTCCATATAAACATCTTTAACTACTTCTCTAGCTTTCAAAATGTCTTTTGGATGGAGTATGCAATTTGGGGTTGGAAATCCCTTGATAGAATTTCTAATAATTAGCTTTTCTTCCTCCTTTTTAGGGTAGTCTAAAACAACTTTAAGCATAAACCTATCAACTTGAGCTTCTGGTAAGGGGTAAGTTCCTTCTTGCTCTACAGGATTTTGAGTTGCTAATACTAAAAAAGGCTCATCTAGTTTAAACGTTTCTTCACCAATGGTAATTTGTTTTTCTTGCATTGCTTCTAATAAAGCACTTTGAACTTTTGCCGGAGCCCTATTTATCTCATCAGCTAAAACTAAATTGGCAAAAATTGGTCCCTTTTTAACACTGAAAGCCTCTTGCTTTTGATTGTATATCATGGTACCAATAACATCAGCAGGTAATAGATCTGGAGTAAATTGAACTCGACTAAATTTTGCGTCAATTGTTTTTGCTAACGTATTGATGGCTAAAGTTTTTGCCAACCCAGGCACACCTTCAAGAAGTATGTGCCCATTTGATAATAAACCAATTAGCAATCTTTCAGTCATGTGTTTTTGACCAATAATTACTTTTTCCATTTCCAGCGTTAGTATATCAACAAAAGCACTTTCTTTTTCAATTTTTTCATTTAATGCTTTTATATCAATATTAGATGTTTGTGAATCTGTATTTGCAACAACAGCATTCCCATCAGGTTTGTCTAAGTTAATTTCTTCTTCCATAAGCTTAATTTTAATAGGTTCAAAGATAGTAAGTGAAAATAAACTTAGCAATACTCAATTCCTAATGGTTGTTAAAAAATGTTAAAGAAATTTTAGAAAAATTAGCGTTCGATTATTGATATTTGTATGACAAATTTTTGATTTATGGAAAACAAATTAACATTATCTGAAACCATTGATATGGTTAAAGAATTTCATCAAGCTTTTAGAATAGGAAATGAAGAATCGCCAGTAGCAGAAATATCGGAAAAAGACTATTTACTAAGGTATAAGTTAATGAGAGAGGAGAATGAGGAGTAT
>JBFIEB010000137.1:0-7312 GCA_041603555.1 Vicingaceae bacterium | reverse complement strand
AGTGTTTCTTTTGATTATATCCATTGCATTGGGGCCTATCGCCTCACAAATTCCTGCCGCTGTATTGGCCGGAATTTTAGTTACTGTAGGAATTGGAGTAATGGATTACAAAGGTTTAAAAGCAATTCCAAACCTTCCTAAAATTGAAGTTTTTGTAATGTTGGTTGTCTTAATCCTGTCATC
Organism: Vicingaceae bacterium; assembly: GCA_041603555.1. GTDB lineage: Bacteria > Bacteroidota > Bacteroidia > Flavobacteriales_E > Vicingaceae. Next base: position 7,129 of record JBFIEB010000137.1, on the reverse strand, counting down.
TGTTTGGAATCTTGTTTATGCTGTAGGCATAGGCTTGGTTTTAGCTTCATTGGTTTTTATGAAGAAAATATCAGAAATTACTGGTAAGGGTTCAAAAATCACAGCCCTTTCTGATGGCTACATGCCTGGGCTACCTTCTCAACTAAAAGAAGAGGTCTTTATTAAAGACATTAGTGGTCCTTTGTTTTTTGGCTCAACTAGTGACTTTCAGGAGCTGGCTAACCAAATTCCAGATACCGCCAATACGGTAATATTTAGAATGGAAGATGTAAGTTATATTGATCAATCAGGAATTTTCACACTAGAGGATATTCTTATTGATTTATGCAACAAAGAAATTACTGTACTTATCGTTGGACCTCCAGAACAACCAAAGTATATGTTAGAAAGATTGGACATAATTCCTGATTTGGTTAAAGAAGAATGCGTTTTTGACAACATTGACAGTTGTCTTGAGTGGGTAAAAACGAATGTAAAAGACGTTGTTTAATTAAAAAAGTAAAATAAATGGAAACATTAACTAAAGAAATACAAAATACAATTACTCCAGATAATGCCATATTAAGGCTTAAAGAAGGAAATCAGCGTTATGTTGAAGGCGCAATGTTAAATAGAAACTTTAACGAGCAAGTTCAGATAACTGGAGGGGGACAAGCTCCTTTTGCTGTTGTTTTAGGTTGTATTGATTCAAGGGTTCCGGTGGAACTCGTTTTCGACCAAGGGGTTGGAGATATTTTTAGTGCTCGTGTAGCTGGCAACATTGCCAATGAAGATGTATTAGGCTCTCTTGAATACTCGTGCAAAGTTGCTGGCTCTAAACTAATTGTGGTTTTGGGTCATACCAAGTGTGGGGCGGTTACTGCAGCCTGCCAGGGCGTGGAACTTGGAAACATTACTCCTTTATTAGAAAAAATAAAACCTGCAGTGAATGCAATTGGCGGAGAAATGACTCCTAGCAATATTGAAAATGTTGCGCTTAAAAATATTGAGTTAACAATTGCCAGAATAAAAGCTGAAAGCTCAATACTTTCGGAAATGAACCAAAATGAAGAGATAAAAATTGTTGGGGCTTCTTATTCTGTGGAAACAGGAAAAATTAGCTTCTTATAAAGAAAGCCTTTCTGAAGATAAAAAGCCCTCCGGTTAGAGGGCTTTTTATTGTTTATATTCTTTTTCTTAAAAATGTAAGTCGAATTGCAGCCTATAAATAAGCTCGTTATCGGGGCTGTTAACTGTTTCGCTGTATGTTATATCAGACTGTACCTTTAGTTTGTGTCCTTTAAAGAATTTTCCAATTCCAAGCGTATATTGAGTTTGTGCTTCTTTTCCTGTTATGTCTTTATCCCAGTCGGTTAGAGTGTATCTTCCTGCCACCTCCCAGTTGTTTTTGAACATATATCCCATTTGAAAATTCAGTCCTGTTCCAACCGCCACAACATCTCCTGTTTTTGATCCATCAGAATTCATCGAACTATCTTGTGCAGCTGAACGGGCCGCATATTCTGCCATCATAGAAAAACCACCATATTTAAACATCATATCACCAAAAACCGTTATTATATCCGTTTCAAAATATCCTTCATCATTTTCCATATAGCTCCCCAGGTTACTTTTTGTTTTAACGGCTCTGTTGTGCATATCATAGGTTCCGCCTAAGGCCAGCTTTGGTTTCTCCTCTCTTTTAACAGAAGAACCAACATAGTCTCCTTTGCTCGTGAAATTACCAAAGGGCAATATTTCTAATCTGCTCGTATATTGATACCCTCCTAAATTAACATCTGTTACATTTCTTCCTTCGCCTTGTGACACAGAAACCATTTCTCTAACAGTAAAGTTTTCGCCTAAGGTGAAGTGGTGTCGCAGTTGGGCGCCCATATCTCTGTCTATATTAAAGTTAGAGTTTAGCTTTGAACGGTCTACGAACTGAAGGTTTGCAGAAGAAACAACACGCTCTCTGTTTCCTGGAAGTTTTGTTTGTCCAGCCCAAAGCGTAAAGTTTTTATAAAAATTCCACATAATAACAGCGTCTAAAATTATTCTTGGCGCTCCTTTTGTGTGTGAAGATACCTCTGAAATATCTCTATTGGTTAATCCCAACTCTAATTTATATTTCAATTTTGGGGAATAAGCAAACCCATCAAACTTTAATCTTGCTCTTCTAACCAAAAACTGAGAAGTGGCCGCTCCTATACCAGTAGAGTCATTTATATCCAACTCCCCTATGTACAAAGACTGTATTCTAAAGGCAAACTTCATGCTGTATGAGTTGTCTTTAGCTATTACATTATACATCCCTTTTCCAAACTTGCTATTGGTGGTGTCTTGGCTAAAAACTGTACTTATTGTCGTTGCCAAAACAAGCATTATTAAGTTAATTTTTATCATTCTTTTTAGTTTTTTCTTTGTTGGAGCAAATGTATAGTGCTAATTTTAACCTTGTGTTATGAGATGTTTACTTCTGTGTTAAGTTTGTGTTAAGTGTTGACTTTCATCATGTTTGTTGTTTATGTTTTTTACTTATTTTGTGCTATAAAACAAACAAAATGGAGCATTCTTCTATTGACTGGATTCAAATTCCCACGAAAAATTTAAAACGGGCTGCAAGTTTTTATGAAAATGTGTTTGAGGCTTCTTTTTTCTTTGAAAACTTAAATGGAATACCTCATGCTATTTTTAAGGAAGGGGAAAACGGAAAAAAACTTGTGAATGGAGCTTTAATAGAGCTTTCTTCTGGAGAAATTACCGGAAGCGGGCCTGTTTTATTTTTTGATGCAACAGGAGATTTTGAAACCATTATGGCGCTTATTGAAGAAAATAGTGGAAAAATAACCCACGCTAAAACATTAATTATCAGCAGGGAGTCGGAGGACTCTTATGTCATTCCTAACACCTATATAGATAATAAACCTGGTTATTATGCTCATTTTATTGATTCTGAAGGTAACAAGATGGGGCTTTATGGTTCAAATTAAATTTTTAACAACTTATTTTATTCACTCTTCCTTCATGTCTTCCGCCTTCAAATTCGGTTCTTAAAAAAATATCAACACAATTTAACGCTATTTCTTCACTAATATATCTTGCGGGCAAAGCTATTATATTGGCATTATTATGTAGGCGAGCCATTTCTGCAATATCTTCTCTCCAGCATAAGGCTGATCTTATTCCTTGATGTTTGTTGGCAGTCATATTAATTCCGTTTCCACTTCCACAAATTAATATCCCTAAGTCCACTTTTTTTTTTTCAACTGCTAAAGCTACAGGGTGAGCATAGTCTGGATAATCAGCTCTTTCTTCTGAAAAGGAACCAAAATCTTCAACTTTAATACCCTTGTCTTCTAGATGTTTTCTTACCTTCTCCTTCAGGTCGTAACCAGCATGATCACAACCTATTGCTATTTTTTTTACTTCCATTTTTACTTTAAATTTTAAAAATAATTAGTTATAAACATCCTTTGTTGTAAGTTTTTCTAAAGCATTGAATCTTAACCTTATAAAATTAACCATTACTCTGTTGAAAAGAATAAATATTTGTTGTAAATTTTAAAATGAATAATTAGATTATGTCATAAAAAAAACCAATGCTTTTTCTATTTTTATAAAACAAGTTTATTTATCTTTTTTTAGGTTCTTTTTTTAACATATATACTAACCTTTTTTATTAATACTTTTTTAGAATTTAATAAACAAAACACAAAATGAACAACTGGTTAATTAAGTATTAAATTATACGTTTTTCCACAATTTTAGTGTTCAATAATTGTTCATTTGTTGTTATAACTTTTAATAAACAACAAAAGCAAGAAAACAAATTATTAATTTTAAACTTTTTTAACAGTATAATAGTAATAGTAGAATTAAAAAATTAATATAATATATAATATATAATAGTAGTGTTTAATAAAATTTCAATAGTTTTTATAATTCTTATCCTTCCAATTTCTTTCTTTGCACAAGAAAAATTAAAAGATGGGGTTAAAGTATTTTATTATGAAAACGGACAAGTTTCAAGTAAAGGCATTGTTAAAAATGGATTACCTGAAGGTTATTGGGTTTCCTACTACCCAACAGGAATAATAAAATCAGAAGGAAATAGACGTGGAAACAAGTTGGATAGTACATGGATTTTTTATAATCAATACGGTGATATTAAATCCAAAATTAATTATAAATCAGATAAAAAAAATGGATTAAGAATAACTTATAGTGACAGTTGTAACATTATTTTAGAAGAGAACTTTGAAAACGATATTAAACAAAATAAAACCACTTATTATTACGATAGAAAAGGAAAAAATAAATGGAAAGAGATAAACTTTATAGATAATATTGAAGAAGGTGGTTCTTTTGAATATGGATTAGATGGAAGGATAATAACGCTAATTTATTATAAGAAAGGTACTTTAATAGGGAAAGAGTTTATTAACAGATATGATAAGCTAAACAGAAAGACAGGTACATGGAAAAAGTTTTATGAAAATGGAAAACTAAAAGAGGAGTCGAGATATAAAAACGATTTACTTAATGGATATTTAAAAGAGTATGATAAAAAAGGAAAATTAACAAATGCAACATTATATATTGATGGTGTTCCTCAAAGTTTTGCAGCTGAACTAGCGGCATTAGATATTAGAAAAGAATATTATCCGGATGGAGGTGTAAGAAAAGAAGGAATTTATGATGTTACTGGACGAGAAAATGGACTTTTTAAATATTTTGACAAAAAGGGGAATATAGAAAAAGTAGAAATTTATTTACATGGTGTTTTATTGGCGAAAGGATTATTAGATGAAGAAGGAAAAAGGCAGGGGTATTGGGAGGAATATTATAATGATGGTAATTTAAAATCTAAAGGTAAATATAAAGATGGAAAAAAAATAGACGAATGGGAATATTATTATGCTAACAATCAACTTCAACAAAAAGGAAAATATTTAAAAGATGAAAAACCGACTGGCTTGTGGATTTGGTATTATGAAAATGGAAGTGTTTTAAGAGAAGAAACATTTAGAAAGGGACTCGAAGACGGAATGCTTCACGAATATACACAAGAAGGTAAAGTAATAACTGAAGGAGAATTTATTGATGGATTAAAAGATGGTCCCTGGTTTTACGAAATGGGGGATCATATTGAAAAAGGAAATTATTTAGATGGAAGAAAAAGTGGTAAATGGACTTTTTATTACACCAATGGAGAATTAAATTTTGAAGGAAATTTTAGAGATGGGGAACCAGATGGGAAACATAAATTTTATTACGATAATGGAAAAATCAAAAGAGAAGAAATTTATGTAATGGGTATAAAATCTGATAATTGGAAATCATTTAATGAATTAGGAGAGCTGGTTTTAACCATTTATTTTAAAGAAGGAAAAGAATATAAAATAGACGGAACAAAACTAAAAAAAGAATAAAATAAAAGGGTGGATTATTATAAAAAATCAAAAGAAGAATTAGTTGAAGAAATAAAATTTCTAAAAAAAAAGGATGAAATAATTTCTAAAACCCTAGAAAGCACCGATAAAATAATTTATCATATATCTTTTGCAAAAAATGGAGAAAAACATTTTGAATATGTTAGTCCTCATGTTGAAAGGATAATGGGAATAACTACCAAAAAATATATTGATGATAATTATAAAAATAAAATTTTAGAATACTTTCATCCGGACGATGTTAAGAGAATTATTAATGAATCCAACAAAATAACACCTCAAAATAGAAAACTTACCTCAAGATATAGGTTTTATAATAAAAAGAAAGAGAAATATATTTGGATAGAGGAGAATTTAGTTACTGAATTTGATAAAAAAGACAAGAAGACCGCAATGTTTGGAACGCTAAAAAATATAACCAAACAAAATACAATAGAAACTAAATTAAAAGAGAACGAAGAAAAATACAGAAATATATTTACAAAAAATTTGGCTGGTGTTTTCATCACGGAAAAAAACATAATTAAGGATTGTAATAATTCATTTGCTAAAATATTTGGGTATAAATCAAGAAATGAGCTTATTGGAAAAAAAGCAACAGAGTTATATTTTTCAAAAAAGGAGAGAGATGACTATTTTAAAATTCTACAAAAAAAAGGAAGTCTAACCAATTTTAAAAATAGGCACAAAAGAAAAGATGGAAAAGAAATATGGATATTAACAAATGTTACCTTAGTTGGGAAAGACAGAATTGAAGGGACCCTGATTGACATTACAGAACAAATTAGGGTAGAAAATAAAAGAAAAGAAAGTGAAAAAAACTATAAACAACTAACAGAAAATTCTCCTTATGGTGTTTTTGTTCACATTGATGGAAAAATTCTTTATGCAAACAAAGAAACATACAAAATTTTGGGAATAAAAAATGGAACAAGAATAGCCAAAAACCTTAATATTTATGACTTTATTTTATCAGAAAATAGAAAAGAGACAGAGCAACGCACAAAAAAAGCACTACAAGGAAAAGATGTTCCTTTTAAAGAATTTAAGCTAAAAAAAGGAATTAATAATCAAACCACCCACGTAGATGTTAAGCCCATACTATTAAATTATAAAGGGAAAAAGGCTGTTCAGGTTTTTTTTAAAGACATTAGCATAGAAAAAGAATTATCAAAATCAAAACTTCGTGCAACGATTGCAGAAAAATCAAATAGGCTTCTGCAAAAAGAGATAAAAGACAGAAAACGAACCGAACAACTACTTATAGGTAGCGAAGAAAAATATAGAGATCTTTTTGAAAATGCAACAGATTTAATACAGAGCGTTGACACAATGGGTAATATTCTATATGTTAATAAGGCTTGGAAAAAAGAACTAGGATTTTCCGATAAGGAGATCAAAAACAAAAATATTTTTGACATAGTGCACCCTGATTGTATCAAAAAATGTGAAAAAATATTTTCGGAAGTTATAAAATCAAAAAAAGATGCATCATCAAAAATTGAATATGAATTAAAAACAAAAAAAGGAAAAAAAATAATAGTTGAAGGAAATGTCAGCCTAAAATTTAAGAATGGAAAGCCTTTTTCAACAAGAGCAATTTTAAGAAATGTAACCCTAAAAAATGAAGCTGAGCTAAAATTAGAACAACAAGAAAAAACACTCAGAGCGATTACCGAAACCATTAACGATGT
>JBFIEB010000136.1:0-7341 GCA_041603555.1 Vicingaceae bacterium | reverse complement strand
TCTTCCCAAACATGTTAAACCTGAGTAATTCAAAATATATTTTTCTGTTTCAGCATTGGTTTTACCATTAAAAATAATTCCTAAAACTGAAATTCCTCTGGCTTTTAAGACATCAATGCTTAAGATAGTATGGTTAATACTTCCTAAATAATTTTGAGAAACTAAGACTACTTCTGCATCTAACTGCTTAATCAAATCGACAATCAAATCTTTATCATTTAAAGGAACCATCATCCCACCTGCCCCTTCAATAATTATGGTATTATTTGTTTGTGGTAGTTCGAAATCAGATAATTTAATTTCAATTCCATCCAAATTAGCCGCAGCATGAGGTGACATTGGGTGGTTTAATCGGAATCCTTCAGGATAAATTACTGTTTTAGTATTAGAAATATACTGTTCAATTTTCATAGAGTCTGTATTATCCAAATCACCTGCTTGAACCGGCTTCCAATAATCAGCTTCCAATGCTTCAGTTAAAATAGCTGAAACAACTGTTTTACCCACCTCTGTGCCTATCCCTGTTACAAATATCTTCCTCATTTAATAATTTGTATTAACTCATTAATCTCTTCCTCAGTATTAAAACTGTGTAAACAAATTCTTAATCTTTCCTCGCCTTTTGGAACTGTTGGAGATAATATTGGTCTTACATCAAACCCTTTTGCTTGAATTTTTTCTGCTAAACTTTTTACAGCATCATTCCCTGGAACAATTACACATTGTATTGGACTCATAGATTCAATAAGAGATAAACCTATTTCTTTAATTTGAGATTTAAAGCATTGAATTAATTTTTTCAATTCATCTACCCTTTGAAAATTTTTAACCAAAAATTCGTGTCCTTGTATTATGGTTTTAACACTTTGCAATGGCAATGCTGTAGTATAAATAAATGCTCTCGAAAAATTAATTAAATAATCTTTTAAATCTTGAGACCCTAGTACAGCAGCACCATGACAACCAAATGCTTTCCCGAAAGTAATTACTCGAGCAAACACATCTTCTGATACTAATCCCTTGCCTTTTTCTCCGAAAATACCGACAGCATGGGCTTCATCTACGATTAATGCAACACTTCTTTGTTCACAAATTTGAACAATTTCTTGTAATGGTGCCATATCTCCATCCATAGAATAAACAGATTCAATGGCTAAAAAAACATTACCTTTTGCCAACCCAATTTTCTCATTAAGAGAATCGATATTATTGTGTTTAAATGAAAAAGAATTTGCATTACTCAAACTTATTCCATCTCTTATCGAGGCATGTATCAGCTCATCGTAAATAATAGTATCTGCTCTTTGAGCCACACAAGAAAACAAACCAACATTTGCATTGTAACCTGAATTAAATATTAGACACGATTCAGAATGATAATAGTCAGCTAAATAGCTTTCTACTTCTTCGATAATCCTGTTGTTCCCGGAAATAAGCCGTGAACCTGTTGAGCCATATTGTATGGTATCTTCAACTTTGTGAACACTCTTTTCTGATGCCAATCCCAAATAGTCGTTCGAACAAAAATCAACTAATCCTTCACTTACCTTTAATTCACGTAATGCATTTTCAGCTTTTCGTTCATTAAGCTTTTGTTGAATATGTTCAATGTGGGAATTCATTTCAGAAACTATTTAGTTTCTTTAAGCGCTCTTCTAATCTCTTTTGCCTTCTCTGTTGCTTGAACATTCCTCTCAATATCATGAGCTGGTCGGCTCCATTTTACTTTCTCCTCTTCTCTAGTTTCTTTATAAGATTCTACTACTTGTGGTTTTTTACCTATCGTGTAAGCCTCTTTAGGAGTCACTCCTAAGGCCTTAAACATTTCCATGTCGTCATTGTATTCAGGATTTGGGGTTGTCAAAAGTTTATCACCCGCAAAAATAGAGCTCGCACCAGCCATAAAGCATAGTGCTTGACCTTCTTTGGTCATATGTGTTCTTCCAGCAGACAACCTTACCTCTGCTTTAGGCATTACAATTCTTGCTGTAGCAATCATTCTAATCATATCCCAAATTGCCACAGACTCTTGCTCTTCTAATGGTGTTCCTTCAACCGGAACTAATCCATTGATAGGTACTGACCCGGGGTGAGGAGTCATATTGGCTAAAGTATAAAGCATTCCTACCCTATCGTTTTCATTTTCTCCCATTCCAATAATTCCACCAGAGCAAACATGTATTCCAGCTTTTTGTGCATTATCTATAGTTTCTAACCTATCGCTATATCCTCTTGTAGAAATAATTTCTTTATAGTACTCTTCTGATGAATCGAGGTTATGATTATAAGCATACAGACCTGCTTCCTTCAATCTCCTTGCCTGATCTTTAGACAACATTCCCAGAGTACAACAAACTTCCATATCCATTTCGTTAACCTCTTTTACCATTTCCAATACATTATCAAAATCCACATTGTCCGAAACATTTCTCCAGGCTGCTCCTAAACAAACTCGTGATGCTCCACCTGCTTTGGCATTTACAGCCAACTCTTTTACTTCATCAACACTCATCAAATCATTTTTATCAATATCAGTATGATAACGTGCAGCTTGAGGACAATAAGCACAATCTTCAGAGCACCCACCTGTCTTAATAGATATTAGCGAACTTACCTGAACTTCTAAAGGGTTATGGTGGTCACGATGAACTTGCGCAGCTTCAAAAATTAACTCCATTAAAGGTTTATTATATATTTCAAGGATTTCATCCTTAGCCCAATTATGTTTTGTTTCTGCCATATCGAAATATTGAAAGACAAAGATAATAGATAAATGAAGTAATTGAGCAATGTTTAAAAGTTTAAAAAAGCTAAATTTACACCATGAGAATTGACATCATAACCATTTTACCAGATTTACTCGAAAGCCCTTTTAATGCTTCTATTTTGAAGAGGGCTCAAAACAAAGGATTGGTTGAAGTTTTCATCCATAACCTTAGGGATTATTCTACTAACAAGCAAAAAAGCATTGATGATTATGCTTTTGGTGGTGGCGCGGGTATGGTTATGCAAATTGAACCAATAGCAGCTTGTATCGAAAAATTAGTGGCTGAAAGGAATTATAATGAAATAATTTACATGACACCTGATGGCGAATCTATGAAACAAGACATGGTCAATACTCTATCATTGAAGGAAAACATCATTATCTTAGCTGGTCATTATAAGGGGGTTGATGAAAGAGTGAGAGAATTATTTATTACCAAGGAAATTTCCATTGGAGATTTTGTTTTAACTGGAGGTGAATTGCCAGCTGCAATTTTAAGCGATGCTATTATTCGATTAATCCCTGGAGTTATTAGCGATGAAACTTCTGCATTAACAGATTCTTTTCAAGATGGTCTATTAGCTCCTCCTGTTTATACGAGACCTGAAAATTACAAAGGTTTAAAAGTACCTGAAATCTTATTAGGAGGGAATCACAAGGAAATAGAAATATGGCGTGAAGAAAAAGCCATTGAAAGAACTAAAAAAAGAAGACCTGACTTACTGGATGATTAAGCTGAAGCACTTACTTCATCATTCTTGCATTTTTCGTCTGGCATAGCTCCACAAAAACCACAAGCTTCACCGTCTTTATTTAGTAATGGGTTATTACTAGCACAGGTTCCTGCAAATTCCCCATTCTTTTTAAATAAAATTTTAACAGCAATTCCAGCAACTGCTATAGCTACTAGTACTATGGCAAATAAGAATAATTTCATAATACAAAGCTAAGACTTATTTACTTTTTAATTCTAATTATCCTCAAGGTTTTATCTATCAATGAATTAAACTCTTCAGATACTTTAAGAAAATATAAAGTAGGAATAAATAAAACACATATTACTGTAGAGCGAACTAATATATCAACGATAAAAGAATCAAGTACAGGTATAAAATAAACTGCTAGATAAGTGATTGCTCCGACTATTGGAATATATATCGATTTTAAAGTAAATGGAAATACTCCCATTTTTACTTTAATAATTACTAGACGAATTGTATTTACAATAACAATAGATATTAATGTTGCTACAGCATCTCCTTCAATTCCAAATTTTGGGATTAACAAAAAGTTGGTTCCAATTAATAGGATTATTAGCAATACATTAAAATAAAGCATCAATTTAAAAAACTTTGAAAATTGAATAATAGTTGCATTTACTCCTGTTGAAACATCGTAAAGTGTAGCGATACAAATAAATAACAAAACATATTTGGCAGTACCATATTCCTCAGGAAGTATTTTAAAGATGTTTTCTGCATTTAACCATATTCCTAAAAACAATAAAGATCCTATAAGCATCAGATTTGTAGATGTTTGCTTATAGATTTTATCAATTTTTGCTGTATCATTCCCTTTCCAAGCTTCCGAAATTATTGGAGTAGCAATCCTTATGATAGCACGATAAGGAATCATTATCATTATTCCAACGTATAATGCAATTGAATAATACCCAACATTAGCCAATCCATCTTCAGCTAAAGCTCCTATCATCAATGAATCAATTGCTCCAGACACCATACCGGAACTTGCGCCAAGTATTACAAATACACCAAAAATGGCAATCTCTTTAATTATTTTTTTATCGAATTTTTTAAACTTTGGCGCTATGAAGAGTTCCTTAAGGTAAGCTGTATAGAGTATCTCAATCAGTAATACAATTGCATAAACATTTACATAATAAAAAATGAATCGATTAAAATCCAAATACTTAAAATAGTAAAGAATAATAAGTATCATCCACAAAAAACGCAGAACTACATTTTGTAAAAAAGCATAAATTACAGTTTTATACAAAGCCCTTAAATATGCATCAAAAATGTTAAAATAGACTAGGTATATGGTTAGTAATGCGATATAGTTAAAATAATCTCCAAAAAGAGTTGATTTATCTGAATAATGACCAATAATATTTTCTTTAAACAAAAATGATAATCCCATTAGAATAACATACCCTACTAATGGAACACATAGTATAAAAAATAAAAAGCCATTATGCTTTTTTTCCTTATCTCGAAAAAATGGGAAAAATTTTAACGTAATATTGGGTATTCCGAAGGAGCCAAAAGAGGCAATCAAAATAGAGGCGGCTCCTAGCACTCTTGTTAGCCCAAATTCGTCTGCGGAAAATATGTTAGGAAACAGTACAATAGTATTTATCGCTCCTATTATTATTCCTAAATACGAAGCTATTGAATTGTAAATACTCTGTTTTACTACTATTCCCATATGCAACACGAAGCTAACAAAGTTTATGATATTTTATTGTTAATGACTTATATCATTTTACAACAAATTAATAATTTTTAACATTGTAATATGGGCTAATGTCTACTCAGTCATTAACTTTTGATAATTTTGTCATGTTATGAATAAATTTCTATTAATACTTTTAACAAGTATTACTTGTATTGGTTTTGCCCAAACAGAAAGGGAAACGAAGGTAATTCAGTTCACAGGGGCTATAGTTGAAGGAGACAGCTTACAAGCTATGCCCTTTGTTCATATTACTATTAAAAATAAGAGAATAGGAACAGTAAGTGATTATTATGGATTTTTCTCATTAGTAGCGGAAGAATTAGATACCATTGAATTTTCAAGTGTTGGTTATCACCGATCCCTATTTGTAATACCAGACACCTTACCTGATAACTCTTACTCCATTATTCATGTTATGCTTAAAGATACAGTAATCTTAAATGAATTTACTGTTTTCCCTTGGCCCACTAGAGAGCAATTTAAATATGCATTTATGAATGAAGAAATACCAGATAATGGAGCAGAAAGAGCTAAGAAAAATTTATCTAAAGAGGCATTAATGGCTGCAGCTGGTGGGGTTCCGATGGAAGGAAGTACTACTTATAAATATGAATTACAAAATCGCTACACCAAACTTTATCAAGGAGAAGGCTTCCCATCAAATAGATTATTAGACCCCATAGCGTGGAGTAAGTTTATTAAAGCTTGGAAAGATGGTGATTTCAAAAAAAAGGGAAATATTAATTATTTGCCTAATGATTAAAAAGAAAAGCCCCTCAGTTGAGGGGCTTTTTGCACTAACTAAACAGGAAGGTTGTTTATGGAGGTATTTACTAACTAACTTTAAAACTAACCAACTATTGCCCTACTACTAGTCTCTTTTACATCAATGGTAATAGCTAATGATAATTGGAAACCGTTTATCATATTTATATTATTTTTCTTCTTCAATCACTGGAATAAACGTTCTTACAGAATCTACCTGGTTTAAATTAACACCCTCTATCTTATCACATTCCACACAAGTTAATCCATCTTCAAGCATTATCCACTTTTGTTCTAGCATATCATGATCCCAAGTATTGGTAACATTCTCAACATTATGTAAGATACGCTTTAATGACTTATCTAAATAAATTGATTTTCCTACTGGTAAATACAATTTCATTCTAACTTTTTGTCCTCTAATTTTATTTTCTTTGAGTACAGATAAATAATTTCCTAAAAAGATGGAATCATTATTTAAGCTATAATTATAACTTATCATCTTAGCGTTATTAGTTGCATCTTTTCTTGATTTTCCTCTAGAACTCTTAACCATCTTTAGTTCCATGCTGTCACTTTTGCTTTTGTATATATATAATCTAATGTCATTTAAATAAATAGAGTCTTCATCTAATGATATAACCGAATAATTACCTTCTAATATTCCTTTCCCTGGATTATCTTGAGTTGATGCTGAAATGTAAAAATCATTTACTTCATTATTCACAACCTCTTCAATAACTATTGATTCATCTTGAGTTAATTCTGTTCCCATTCTTATGCCTATCAATCCGCAAATAGCAATTCCAATAATCCAAAAAACAAAGAGTCCTAGCCCAATGCTATAATGGGTTTTCATTTTAAATAATAATCGAATACCAGTATAAATTAAGGTAAGTATAGGTATTCCTGCAACCAACATTACACCAATTGCCGCCAAGTGATATTGATTATCAGATACAAATATTAAATTAAAAAATTCACTTGCTTCAAAAGAGAAAATGCCGTCAGAGGTAATAGAAAAAATTGTTTCTGAGCCCACTAACATCCCTATTAACCCAACCAAACAAAAAGTGCCCACAATTAAAAAAAGTACTCCAAATGCTTTTCCTAAAACTTTAAAAATTCCTTTGAAAATTTGAAGCAAAAATCGAAAAAAAGCTTCAAATGCAGATTCCGCTTTTTTACCATATTGTTGTCCATTTTTTTTTTGGTTTTCGCTTACTTTATCAGCTTCCTCTTTAAACGTTCTTCCGATATTATCAATATTTACAGGATCACCTTTCATTTGAAGCTTATCTGATGCAGTTTTTGCTACCGGCATTACAATC
>JBFIEB010000135.1:0-7362 GCA_041603555.1 Vicingaceae bacterium | reverse complement strand
TCATTGGGCTGCAGAAATGACGTATGATTATTTTTTAGCGGAACACGGAAGAGATAGTTATGATAATGCTGGAACTATTTTATTAAGCTATGTTCATTATGATGCAAATTATTCTAATGCTTTTTGGGATGGAGTAAGAATGACTTATGGTGATGGAGATGGAGTGACATACACAGCGTTAACTTCTTTAGATGTAGGTGGGCATGAAATTACACATGGAGTTACGGAATATTCAGCCAACTTAGTTTATCAAAATGAGTCTGGAGCATTAAATGAATCATTTAGTGATATTTTTGGAACAGCCATAGAGTTTTATGCCGATCCACTTAATGCGGATTGGTTTATAGGTGAAGATTTTGATATTAGCGGTAATGGTTTTCGTTCTATGGATGATCCAAATTCTGTTGGAGACCCAGATACTTATTTAGGAAACAACTGGGTGACAGGACCTCAAGATAACGGAGGGGTTCATACGAACAGTAGTGTTCAAAATCATTGGTTTTATTTACTTTCTGTTGGAGGTAGTGGAACAAACGATAATGGAGATCCTTATAATGTTACAGGGATAGGAATTGATTCTGCAGCTGCAATTGCATATCGTAACTTATCTGTTTATTTATCTCAATCATCACAATATATTGATGCAAGAAATGGAGCCATTCAATCTGCTGAAGATTTATATGGAGTTTGTTCAAATGCAGTACTTGAAACAGCAAAAGCTTGGGCAGCTGTAGGGGTTGGGTTCCCAATTGAAGATAATGATTTAACATTAATAGCTATTGAATCTCCAGCTACAGCTTGCGGATTATCTAATACTGAAAATGTTACCATTAAGATAAGAAATAATGGTTGTTCTGTAGATTTACTTCCTGGAGATACTATTCCGGTTGCTTTTCAATTGGATGCTGGACCAGTTATCAATGAATTAATTACATTGGGAAGCATATTTACTGGTGGAGATACAATAACGTATACTTTTACAGCAACTGCAGATTTATCCACTGTAGGGATGCATAATTTAAGCGCCTGGGCTAAATATAATTTCGACAATCAAGCTATTAACGACAGTATAGTTGACTTACAAATAGAACATAAGTTGCAGCAAAATATTGATGTTGCTTTAGCGAGTATTGTTTCACCATTGTCGGGATGCCATCTTTCTGGAGCAGAAAATGTTGAGATAGGAATTCAGTTTTTAGGTTGCGATTCTTTAGCTGTGGGGACTAATATTGATGTTGCTTACCAATTAAATGCAGGACCTATTGTAAATGAAATTTTTACCTTACCAATAACTATGTTTCCTGAGGACACAGCTTATTATACCTTTACCGGAACAGCAAACCTTGCATTAAATGGAACACATACATTAGATGCTTGGACGGCATTTACTCTGGACACCATAAATGCAAATGATATTATTAGTGGACACGCTATCAAACATCCTTATCCATTATTTCATGATGATGTAGTAAGGTTTGAAGACAATGTAGCAGTGCTGGACACTATGATATTAACTTCCAGTATTGAGTCTGATAACTCTGTTTCTAATGCTTCAGCTTCTACAGGAACTTATGCTCTACGAATGACTGGAGGAGATCCTTTGGCTTCTAACATTATTCCAGATTTAGACACCACCAATTTTTGGACAAAGAACTTGGAATTTAAGGCTACTTCTAAGTTTTGTGTTGATGCTACTGGCTGGTTGGGTGCGACCATGCACTTTGATTTAAGGCAGACATTTTCCATGATTTATAACTTGCAATTTGGACAACCTGTGCCTGGAGCAAGCAGTATGCGTATAGTGGTTAACGGGAATCAGATAGGCACAACCTATAATCCTCTTACTGAAATAAGCGACCCCTTTACCACCCATATGGTTAATTTAAATGCCTATGCTGGAACTCAATTTGAAGTAGTATTTGAATCTAGAATGGGGATTAGTGAAGCAGCAGATCTTTTATCCATAATAGGTAGTGAGGGAGATAATGCCTATATCGATAATATTAAGTTTTCCCAATATGGGGTGGGAGTCGAAACTCCTAAAAAGAAGATTGAAGAATTGGGAATTTACCCTAATCCAAACAACGGAATATTTATGGTTCGTTTTAATTCAAACCAACATCAAAATATTAAGTTGGAAATAATTAGTGTATTAGGGAGTGTGTTAATTTCTAAAAATCAAATTGTTTCTTCAGGAGAGAATGAGATAGATGTTAATATAAATAATTATCCCAAAGGAATATACTTTGTAAAAGTAACATCCTCAGAAGGTATAAATGTAGTTAGGATGATTAAGAATTAAATCATTCTATTTCAGAAAGCTTAGCAAATAATTCTTTATGAAAATCGACTAGATTGCTAGGAGGATATTGATTGTGTGCTCCCCAAATAATTTTATTTACAGAAGTTTTGCCTATTCTAACATCAATGTAATAAGACATATTACCAGGTTGATTCAATTCAATTCCGTCAAGCCCTAACCCTTGAATCTTTTCCATAAAGTAAATGAGGTCGGCTTTCACTAAATCTTTTACATAAACTTCCCTATCATATTTAAAATCATACTTATATACTTTCCCATCTTCGTTTAAAATAAATTCTTTATAATCACCAGTAAATCCACCTCCTTGACCAATAGCATACCTTTTATTGGTTTTATTGGTTTCCGATTTTACTTCTTCAGAAGTTTTACAGCCAAACATTATAATTAAAATAGAAAATATATAAATGGTCTTATTCATAAGTGTTACTTAATAATTATCTCAGGCATAGCCTGTTTCATCTTATGGAATGTTTATCTAATCAACATCTAAACACTAAAAGTATATAAATTCAGTTATATAAATGTACTAACCATTAAATACTGCCGCCATGAATCACTTTAAGAAGAGCAACAACAAGCTCGAAAAATTAAGAGGAATCTTTTTTCAAATTGGATTAATAATAGCCGGAGGCTTAACCTTATTAGCATTTGAATGGATGACCCCGATTTATTCTTATGACCTTCCAACACCAGATGAAACATATGAAGTGCCGTGGGAAATACCACCAATAATTCCAGAAAAAGAAGTAGAAAAACCAAAAGTAAAAATCAAACCAGTGCTACCCAATCCTGAAACGTTTAAAATAGTAAAAACACTTATTGAACCTGTTCTTAAACCAAGCCCTGAACCTGAGCCAGTTTTTGACCCATCAAAATACAGTAACCCTGACCCTGAACCAAGCCCTGAACCAGAAGAGTTTAGAATCGTGGAAAAGATGCCGGCATTTATTGGAGGGGATAAAGCAAGAACAAAGTTTTTACGTGACAATTTAAAGTATCCTGAAATGGATAGAGCTACAGGGACTGTTGGGACAGTTTACCTACAATTTTTAGTAAATAAAAAGGGAGAAATAAAAGAGGTTGAAGTGCTAAGAGGAGTAAATAAAAGATTAGATAAAGAGGCAGTTCGTGTTGTAAAGGCGATGCCAAATTGGTCGCCAGGAAAACAACGAGGTAAGGCAGTTAATGTAAGATTTAGTTTTCGAGTAACGTTTGCGTTAAAATAAACTCTAAAATTAAAACGATGAATCATTATAAAAAGAACAAAAATAAATTAGAAAAACTAAGAGGAATTTTTTTCCAATTAGGATTAATTATAGCTGGAGGATTGACATTATTAGCTTTCGAATGGACTTCACCAATTTACTCCTATGATTTTCCAGACCCAATAGAAGAATACGAAGAAGAGGACATGGATTTTATTTACATCCTCAAAAAAAAGGTAGTTGAAAAGCCTAAGGTAAAAAAAGAACCCAAGAAAGTTGACCCTAATAAATTAGAAATTGTTTCTGATGAAGAAGAAATAAAGGAAGAGAAAAAAGAGGAAAAGAAGAAAGAAGAGAAGAAAAAGGAAGGCAAGAAAAAAGAAAAGAAGAAAGAGAAAAAAGAGGAAATTCTGGGGAATTCTGAAATTATGCCTCAATTTAAAGGAGGGTTGGAGAAATTGTTCGAGTACTTAGGAAACAACATTAAATATCCTAAGCGTGATAAAAATGCAGGAATACAGGGAAAAGTTTACATCACTTTTGTAGTGGATAAAAAAGGGAGAATAAAAGATGTAAAAATTTTAAGAGGGGTTAGTCAATTAATTGATGCTGAAGCGCTCCGTGTGGTAAAAGCAATGCCAAATTGGTCTCCGGGAATACAAGCCGGTAACCCTGTTAGCGTCCGTTATAACCTACCCATAAATTTTACATTGAGATAAAAATAAAAATGGCTAGTGCTTCACTACCTTTTTAGTAATTACTTGCCCATCGGCTTCTAGTTGAAAAAAGTAAATCCCAGCAGGCGCATCTAATCGTATGTTATGTGTTGTACCTTCTATTTGTTCTGATAATACGAGTTGTCCAAGAGCATTTCTGATGGTAATGTTTGCAGTGGTTCTTTCTGCTAAAGAGATGGTAAGTTGGCTAGTGGTTGGGTTAGGGTGGATGGTTAGAGTGGATGGAGTTAACTCGTTTATTCCTACACCATGGTAAGTATCGCAATAGCAGTTACCACTCATATTATAAAGCTGAGTCTGATAGTGTGAATGGCACACAAGATTGTAATCCCAAGATGCTAGGGGATGATATTCAAACCAGCCTGACAGACTTCCTACACCCTCAACCCAAGCTTCACCGTTTAGAGAATTAAAATGTATTTGTCTCCTAAAGTTCCCCCCTATTAATATACTATCTACAGCTACCACTGTATGGCAACCTAGTGCAGGAAAAAAGTAGTCAAAACAGAAAGTGTCACCTATGTTTAGAGCAAAATCATAGTAGAGAATACCAGTTGTATCACCAGCATTAATTATCCATACTTTTTTAGAGGTATCCTCTCTCACAGCTGCAACATATGTTGCGGTAGGGAAGTTGAAGGCAACATCAGTATATGGATAATCAGCTGGGAGGTTGTTTCCATAGAGTTTACCATAAGTTAGATTATTGATAACTGTGTCTCCTCCATAACCATAGTATCTTGTAATACACTCATCTAAATTAGGGAGTTGTCCCCATTCATACCTCTCTACTGTCCAAGTGGCACTGTCTAAAGGCAATGGATAATATGTCTGACCTAAAAGAAAGGAAGAAGTAAATAGTAGAAATATTAATGTTAGTTGCTTCACCCTATAAATATACACCTTTTAGGCGTAACTACAACCTACTCAGTAAGTTTGGTGGGTAGGTTTTATAAACTTTTAGTTCTACCGCCATCAACCGGAATATTAATTCCGTTTATGTAGCTGGCTGCGGGGGAAGCCAAAAATGCAACAGCATTGGCTACTTCTTCTGGTTGGGCAATACGTTTCATAGGCACCATATCTTCCATGCCTTTTTTTATTGCTTCAGCATTTTGGCCAGTTTTTGCAGCCTTACTCTCTATTATAGATTTTAATCGAACAGTATCTGTTGCCCCTGGTAAAACATTGTTTACAGTAATACCGTGTTCGCCCAATTCATTGGCTAATGTTTTGCTCCAATTGGCAACGGCTCCTCTAATGGTATTGGAAACACCTAACCCATTTAAAGGCTGTTTAACTGAAGTAGAAATAATGTTGATAATTCTTCCATAGCCACTGTTTTTCATTCCTTCTTTCACAGCCTGAACTAAAATATGGTTACATATTAAATGATTAGAAAAAGTATGAATGAATTCTTCAGGTTTAGCATTTTCAATAGGGCCGCCCGCAGGGCCACCAGTATTGTTTACCAAAATATTAATGGCCACATCATTTTCTTTAATATAATCCTCTACAATTAATTTTAACTGAGGAGGAAATGAAAAATCTGCAACGATGTAATGGTGTTCTTGGTCTTTAGAAGTATCCAGGCCTTTTTTTACTTCATTTAATTTGGCTTCGTTTCTTGCTATCAAGATAATATTAGCTCCTAGAATAGCTAATTCTGTAGCAATTGCTTTCCCTATTCCTTGTGTGCTTCCACACACTATAGCATTTTTTCCTGTTAAATCTAAATTCATTTAGGTTGATTTTGAAAAACAAAAGTACTACTTTTAAAGAAAGTTGTTTTAACTTTAAACCAATTGGCGCAACCTATTTTTATTTATAAGCGTCTATTGAAAACAAATTCAAGGCTATGATTAAATCAAAATTTATATTCAAAGGAGTGCTGCTTTTTAGCATTATTCTCTTATCCTTTTCTACTCAAGCACAAATAATTCAACTATTAAATAATTTCGGAAAATACCAAGTTAGAGCAGATGCCTGCGGAACAAATGGGGCATCTTGTACAATTACAATAGAAAAACCCGTAGGAGCAACTACTCTTTATCAAGCTTATATTTATTATTCATCAACTGCTGGAGCAGCAGACCCTGGTCCGAATGCATTAACTTTAAGCGGGGGCTCACTTACGCCAGCAATTGTACCGATAACCAATCTTACTTCTTCTTCTTCTGGCCCAACAATTATGTATACTAGGTATGAAGACATTACTACGTTACTTTCCCCTTTTTTAGATGCAGCACCTGCAGGGAATACAGTTTATACAGTTGCAGAAGCATCTCCTGGAAGTATTGATGGAGATGGTATTATTGTCGTTTGGAACAATCCTACTATACTCAGCTCTGCTGTACATATTTCTTTGGGATCAAAAACAACAGCCACCTTAATAGAAGATTCAATTCTTACAGCACCGATTAACACATTACTCCCAGGATTTTCTGCAACACTTGGTTTAGGGTTTGCTTTTTCAACAGGTACTGGAACACAAATATCTACAGTATCCATTAATGGTGCAGTTTTAGATATTAATGCTGGAGGGTTAGATGATGGTGATGCATTTGCTAATGGGTCATTAATTACACTAGGTGGGTTTGGAGACTCTAAGCCGACATTAGATGATGAATATTATGATTTCGCTAGTTTCATTCCAAATGGGTCAACTCAAGTGAAATATGAAATACTTACTACAAATGGACATACAGCTGATTGGTTAAATGCAGTTTATTTTGAAATAACGGGTGTGTTTTCAGCAACTGATACGACTTTATATGTATGTGACGGAGATAGTTTATTTCTAGGAGGAGCCTTCCAAAATGTAGCAGGCACTTATTATGACACACTTACTTCTTATTTAGGGTTAGATAGTGTGCATGCGAGTACTTTAGTATTAAACCCTATTGTCACTACTCTAGATTCTAATGCAATTTGTTTAGGAGATAGTATTCTATTAGGAGGAGCTTTTCAAACATTAGCAGGAGTTTATTATGACACCATAACTTCATCTTTAGGGTGTGATAGTATCATTGCTACTACTTTAACCACTATGATTTTTAACGGACAAACTAATACCGCCATATGCCAAGGCGATAGT
>JBFIEB010000134.1:0-7363 GCA_041603555.1 Vicingaceae bacterium | reverse complement strand
TAGCAGGAGAAATTCGTGTTTCTGGTACTCAAGGAGGAATTCATTTTGAGGACCAAGGAAATCCAGCTATTTATTATAAATCATTTGTGAATGGAATCAATTTTAATATTCAATATGCAACAAATATTCCTAGTTTTAGGATTTCTGGCCATAACTTATTTTTAGGAGAAGGATTTGGTGGTGGAGGAACTAGGATATATGTCGGTATTGCTGGAGACGGCTCTAATGCTATAGCAAATGTATGGTCAGTTTATTCTGATAGAAGGTTTAAAGAAAATATACAACCAATATCAGATGCTTTAACCTTAGTAAAATCTTTAAATGGAGTTACCTATGATTGGAAATCTTCTGGTAATAAAGATATTGGGTTTATTGCTCAAGATGTTGAAGCTGTTATTCCAAGGATAGTTTATACTGATGAAAAAACTGGTTATAAATCGATGGATTATGCTAGAATGACTCCAATATTAATTGAAGCAGTAAAAGAACAACAAAAGATGATTGAAGAATTGAAACTTCAACACACCCTATTGCAAAAAGAAATAGAAGAACTAAAAAATAAATAAACCCTATTTATATGAAACAACTAAACTACATATCCATAATGCTACTGCTTATTAGTAGTGCAACTTTTGGTCAGCTTCAATTAGGCAGACAAGTTATTGGTAGTACAGGTAGTTACGCTACAGGAACTAATATAACAGTCTCTTCAACTGTTGGAGAAACTATGGTTCAGACCCTATTTTCTACAAACTTTATTTTAACACAAGGATTTCAACAAACTCTAAGGGTGGATTCTATTGTAGATTTTGAGGTAATCAATGAATCTTGTATAGGAGCAAGTAATGGTTCAATTTTTATTGATAGTGTAAAAGGATGTCCTCCTTTGTTTAATGGTAATTATATAGTTGTTGTTACTTCTGGCACAGCACCCTTTGTTCAAGTTGGTCAAACAGGTTTAACCACAGGCGATTATAATGTAATTGTAAATGGACTAAATGGTTGTCAACATAACTTTAGTGTTTTTATTGGATTAGATAGCGATGAAGTATGTAAATTAAAGTTCTATACAGGTATTACACCAAATGGAGACACTAAGAACGATGAATGGATAATCGAGAATATTGAGTTGTTTCCAGAAAATACCGTTCAAATTTTTAACAGATTAGGAAAACAAGTTTGGTGGGGAAAAGGGTATGATAATGATGAGGTGCAGTGGTATGGAAATAATGGAAAAGGAGAAGAGTTGCCTGATGGTACTTATTTTTATGTAGTGGTAATTCCTGGCCAATCAACTTATAGAGGTTGGGTAGAGGTAACAAGATAACTTGATTTAAATGAAGGAGACTATGAAGAAACTATTAATCATAATATTACTTTTTGTTGCAGCATCTGATTCATTTGCTCAACAAGACCCTCAGTATAGCTTGTACATGTTTAACCCATTAGGCGTTAACCCTGGATATGCAGGAAGTAGAGAAGTTTTGAGTGCTGTATTGGTTCATAGAAGCCAATGGATAGGCCTTAAAGGGGCTCCTACTACACAGGCTTTGGCAATAAATGCACCGTTAAAAAATAAAAAAATGGGAGTAGGACTTCAATTTGTTAATGATGCAATTGGACCACATGAAACCCAACATTTGTCTGCAGCTTATGCTTATAGAATAAAATTAGGAAAAGGGAAATTGGCATTTGGATTACGAGCAGGAATAATTAATTATAATTACCACTGGGATAAAATTGATTACATTCACGAAGAAGATGTAATTCCTGAAACTGCTCTAGAAAGTTTTATATTGCCCAACATCGATTTTGGATTGTATTATAATACTCGTACCTTTTATGCAGGTATAGCGGTTGACCATCTTAACGAATCTGAATTTAATTTACTATCCAATCAGGATACGGTAGTTTCTAATGCTAGAGTTTATTCACATATTACTACTACTATTGGGAAGGCATTTGTTTTGAGTGACAATTTAGTGTTAAAGACCTCTATTTTAGGACGTGGAGTTGCTAATGGAGGAGGTAATATTGATATTAATGCCAGCTTTTTAATAAAGAATAGAATATTGTTTGGATTATCACTTAGACGACATGCAGCGATCCTGATGACAGAAGTTAATGTAAGTAAAAATCTAAGAATTGGCGCTGCATACGATTATGATGGAAGTGATTTAACAAGAACTTCCTCAGGATCATTTGAAATATTTTTAGGGTATGATGTGGGAATATTTAAATCAAAGGTAGCATCACCAAGATATTTTTAATTAAGAATGACAAGAAAAATATATATAAGAACAGGTTTATTAACGGCTATTTTATTTGGTTTAACAAGTATTGGGTTTTCTCAGTTAAAAAAAGCGAATAGTTATTTTGAGCAAGAAAATTTTAGTGACGCTATTACCTACTACAGTAAGGTGTTAAAGAAAGATGATTTAAATAAAGAAGCAACTCAAAAAATTGCGTATTCCTATAGGAAGTTGAAAGATTATACGAATGCTGAAATTTATTATGCAAAGGCAACTGAAATTAACCCTGATGAGAGTGCGAATTTTCTTTATTATGGGCAAACATTAAAAAATAACAACAAAATTGCAGCTGCTAGAACTCAGTTTGAAAAGTTTGTGGCAAAAAACCCAAAAAGTTTTATGGGTAAATTAATGGTTCAATCTTGTGGAGATATTAAAGATTGGGAAGTTGAAGAAAAAGCTTTTGAAGTATCTACAGTAGAAAATATTAATACAAAAAATGCAGATTTCTGCCCATTGGTTTTTGAGGACGGGATAGTATTTGTTTCTGAAAGAGGACTTGATTTAGTGAATGAAAATCATTTTGGAATGTCGAACAAACCATATTTATCAATCTATTTTGCTAAAGAATCTAAACAATATAAAAAAGCAAAACATTTTTCAGGTCAGTTAAATTCGCTATACCATGATGGCCCTGTTTCCATTTCTTCTGATAAAAAAACAATTTATTTTACCAGAGTTGATAAAAAAGAGCAAGGAAAATCTTACACGAATAGATTGAAGATTTATTCAGCCAGTTTAGATGGGAAAAAATGGAAAAAGGTATTACCTTTTGTGTACAATAGCTCGGATTATTCAGTGGCTCACCCCTGGATATCAGAAGATGGTAATAAATTATTTTTTGCTTCGGATATGCCAGGAGGTTTTGGAGGAATGGATATTTATGTATCTACCAGACAAGGAGAAGAATGGGGGAAACCAGTTAATTTGGGGAAAGGGGTTAACACATCAGAAAATGAAGTTTTTCCATATTTTAGAAAAGGAACGTTATATTTTTCTTCAGAAGGACATTCTGGTTATGGAGGACTTGATGTTTATTCGGTAAAGGAGGATGATTTATGGCTAAATGCTGTTAATTTAAAATCTCCACTAAATTCACCAAAGGATGACTTTGGGATTTTTTATCAAGATGATGAAAACGGGTATTTTTCTTCTGATCGAGAAGGAGGAATGGGGAGTGATGACATATACAAATTTAAATGGCACACTTTAACTCCTCAAACTTCAATGACCGGGTTATTAGAGTATGATAAATTAGCTTCAGCTGGAACTAAAATTAACTTAATGGATGAAGATGATAATGTTGTACGGACAGCGGTTACAGATGAATTTGGGAAATTTAAGTTTGACAAACTAGATATGGATAAAAACTATCTCTTAAGTTTAGAAGCAACAGATGATAGTTTTTTAGAGAATGCGAAGCTTTATTTAACTAACTCAGCAGGAAAAAAGGTATTATTAGCTAGTAAAGTAGGTAAAGGAAGATTTAAATTTCAAGCTTTACCGTACCTTTATTACGATGAATTAGAGTTATTAGTTGAAGAGGATGAGAGCCTATTTACGATAAGTGTATTTGGTCAAATTTACCAAAAACTACCGGGTGACTATTCTGGGGGAATGGAAGTTTGGGTTGTCGATGATAATGGGAATATAATAGGTAAAGCTAAAGCTGATAAATATGGAAAATTTACATTTGATAAGCTATCACCTGATGAACAATATCTTTTTATGTTGGCAGAAGATGACTCTTCATTAAACATGATAATTGTTGATGAAAATGGAAACGTTATAGAAGCTGCAAAAAGATTGATAGATGGGAAGTATAGATATATTAGATTGGACGCAGATCAAAACGTGATTACCTTAATAAATGAGATAGATGAAGTGATTAAAATTGCTGAAAATGAAAATTTTATTATTTCAAAAGTTTTGTATGATTATCGTTCTGCTGATATTAACGAAACTGCAGCTAAAGAATTGAATAAACTAGTGTTGATACTTAAAAAGAATAAAGATATTGGTGTGGAGTTAAGCTCTCATACCGACTCTAAAGGAAGTGATTCATACAACATGAAACTTTCTCAGAAAAGAGCCGATAAGGCTGTAGAATATGTAGTATCCAAAGGAATAGATAAGAATAAAATTATTGCTAAAGGATATGGAGAAACGACACCTGTAGCTCCTAATGAATTACCTAATGGGAAAGACAATCCAGAAGGGAGAGCTAAAAATAGACGAACAGAGTTTAAGGTAATCAAGTTAAAATAAACCAGTGAAAAAGGTTTTAGGATTTCTAATAGCCACTCTTATTTCAATAAGTGGCATTGCTCAACAAAGTAATATTAAATTTAGGCATCTGACTATTAAAGATGGCCTTTCACAAAGTGATGTAACAGCTATTATACAAGACTCTAAAGGATTAATGTGGTTTGGTACACAAGATGGTCTAAATCTTTATAATGGGTTTAATTTCGAATTATTTTCACACGATTTATTAGATAGTACTTCCATTTCGAATAATTTTATTCATGAAATACATGAAGATGTTAATGGGTTAATATGGTTAGCAACAGAGAACGGATTAAATGTATTCAATAAAAGTTCTTATAACTTCAAATCCATTTTAAAAACAAAAGGAAATTCAAAAGCAAAACATAATGTTTGGTCGATAGAAGAAGGTGAAAAATATATATGGGTAGCAACTGAGAGAAATTTATTTAAGGTGGATAAAAAAACATTTAAATCTACAAAGGTTAGTTTGAGTTTAAGCACTAATGTAAGAAGACTTAATGCAAGAAAAATGATTTTTTTAAAGGGGACTCAAGACCTATTGATTGCAACAGAGGGTAATGGCATTATCAAATATAATATTGACAATACAACTACTGAACAGTTTTATCAAGATAATAGTTTATTGAAAAGTAACATAGTTTGGAATATTAATCAAGATACGGAGGGTGTCGTTTGGGTTTCTACGAATCAAGGAGCTAATTTTTATAACCCAAAATCGAGTAGAATTACTTCAAAATATGAGTTAGATCGAATTATCGGTAATGAGATTCTTAATTATACATATGAGGATAAGTCTGGGATTATGTGGATTGGAACAGAAACCAAAGGACTGTATAAGTTAAATGGATTTAATAAAATTGATCATTATTTATATAGTGCCAACAATTCAACCAGTATAAGCAGTAATAAAATTAATACGATTTATGAGGACAAGTCAGGTATTATTTGGATAGGGACTCAATCTGGAGTTGATAAATTTGATAGACAAAAACAATATTTTAAGCACTATCAATATTGGCCAGATAAAGAAAATACTATTAATAGTAATATGGTGTGGTCTATTTTTCAAGACGATACCGATGAAACAACACTTTGGGTTGGAACCGATAAAGGAATAAATATATTTAACAAGTTAACAGGCAGAGTAAAAATAATAACGCCTGATTTTTCCGCACAAAAAGTAAAAAAAAATGAAAGCGTTTATGCAATTTTTAAAGATCATAACGGACAATTATTAGTAGGAACTGACGGAGGCGTTTTTTACATAGATGACGATAAACTAAAACCTTTAGGGGGGAGTCATCACAAACTAAATAGAAATAGAACATATATTATAACCGAAGATGATAAAAATCGACTTTGGCTTGGAACAAAGCAAGGATTGGTTATAGTTTCTGAAGACAGAAAAGATTATAAAACGATAGTAAGCTCGGATGCAGAAGATGCTCTTTCAAGTGATATTATAAGAACAATTATTCAAACAAAAGAAGGGGATATATGGATTGGAACAGATGGTGGCGGGTTATGTAAAGTAATTGAAAAATATGGAAAAATAAAATTCCGGAATTACTTAAGAGACCAGGAAGACCTTAATTCAATAAGTAACAATACGGTGCTTTCTATTTTCGAAGATCAAGATGGAATTTTATGGTTGGGCACGTTTGGTGGTGGATTAAACTCCTTCAATCCTAAGGAAGAAAAATTTGTTGCCTTTACTGAAAAAGATGGATTGTCGAATAATGTAGTTTATGGTATAGAGGAAGATAAAAAAGGAAATTTATGGATGAGTACTAATAAAGGGATTTCTCAATATATAAGAAAAATAAATAAGTTCAGGATATTTGAAGAAAGTGATGGGCTACAAAGTAATGAATTTAATAATGGAGCATTCTATAAAAGCCGTACGGGGCAAATGTTTTATGGGGGAATAAATGGGTTTAATTCTTTTTATCCTGAAGATATTCATATAAATAAATCAAAACCAACAGCTTTAATCACTAACTTTTATTTATTTAATAAACCAGTTAAGATTGGAGAAAATGAGGTTTTAAAAAAGCACATTTCTGAACTCGATGAAATAGTGCTTCAACATGAACAAAATGTTATATCATTCGAATTCGCTTCTTTACATTATTCATATCCCTTAAAAAATAAGCATAAATACAAGCTAGAGCCTTTTGATGAAAGCTGGGTAGATGTGGGTAATAGTAGACGAGCAAACTATACCAATCTCGATCCTGGAAAATATGTTTTTAAAGTTATGGTATCAAATAGTGATGGAATTTGGAGTGAAAAAATAGCTCAAATAAGAGTTGTCGTTGAACCTCCTTTTTGGAGAACGATATGGTTTATTATCGTTTTCTATATTTTAATTCCAATACTATTGGTGTATTTAATAATAAGGTACAGAATTAAGCAGGTGCAATCACAGAAAGAATTATTGGAAGTACAGGTAAGAGAGAGAACACGGGAAGTACTAAAACAAAAAGAGTTAGTTGAGGTGGAGAAAGAAAAAGCTGAAACGTTGCTTTTAAACATTCTTCCGGCCGAAACAGCAGAAGAATTAAAAGCTAAAGGGCAGGCAACTGCAAGAAAGTATAGAATGACCTCTATTATGTTTACTGATTTTAAAAGTTTTACGAAAATAGCTGAAAATATTAAGCCAGAAGAATTGGTTGCGGAATTAGATAATTACTTTAAAAACTTTGATGCAATTATAGAGAGATATGACATAGAAAAAATAAAA
The DNA here is from genome assembly GCA_041603555.1 of Vicingaceae bacterium. Taxonomy (GTDB): domain Bacteria; phylum Bacteroidota; class Bacteroidia; order Flavobacteriales_E; family Vicingaceae. The sequence goes on along the minus strand of JBFIEB010000134.1, from coordinate 13 downwards.
ACAATAGGAGATG
>JBFIEB010000133.1:0-7414 GCA_041603555.1 Vicingaceae bacterium | reverse complement strand
TATAAACTAATACATCACCTGTAGTTCCACACTCATCAATAAGTTTTTTACAAAAATTTATCCTCGGGTCTGTTCCATCAGCTTCTGCTAAATATTCAGTATGCTTAACTTCACCACCCTGTACATTTTGTATATGGAGCGAGTATTGAAATACAAATTGATTGTATGGCTTCGTACCATCAAAAATAGGAACAGCAGGACCTATTGTCTCAAAATCTAGGTAATACAAAGGATATTTCAAGTCTTTTAAAAAGCTTTTAATCTCTTTTTTATTTATTACTGGCTTATTTTCCAATTCACAATCTACTTGCAACCATTTTTTCTCACTCATCCTAAAATCTTTCGGGATTTGATCAAAAGTAATTGCACCCATATCGTAAAGTTCAAACTTTCTTTTTTCATTTAATCCGCTGATATCAAAAACTGAATAGTCAGGGATATTTTTCCAACAATGTCCTTCGAAATCGCAGCTATAGGGTGAGTTGCAATGCACACCAATATCTTTTTCTGGTATTGAGTCTTGTTTTAATACAGTCTTAAATCTGCTAATTTGATTAGGAATGCCAGGAAGATTATCCTGTATATCAGTTAAAATTGACTCTGATACAAACAACTCATTAATATCAATTTCACCCTGACGTACATATTGATTATTAATGTAGGTTATGAAAAAATCTTTTAAGTCAATTCCAGATTTGGTAATGACATAATACTGCAATGTTCCATCCGTTCGATAAGTGTCCGAAACACTTGTAGAGCTCTTTACTTCATACGCTGCCCACCCAGTTTCCTCTTTTACTAAAATATCAATTGCTGCTAAAACACCTTCAAATTGGAAAGCGGCCTCATAAATAACGGTTGCTCCATTTTTAATTTCTTCCTGAGTTTGGATAACTGCTTTTTGAAATTCATAATAACTTTCAGGAGTGCAATCAACTCCTCCAGGAAACAATCCCTGCGCTAATTCTCCAACATCAGTTCCTTGAGAAAAAATGGCCAGTTGCTGGGCAGAATGTTCATCAGACTCTATATTATGTCTCCGTTTGTGCTTGTTAAGGTAAAGTGATTTTTCACATTTAATACCACGCATAAAGGTGGATTTTGATAATACATGTCTTTCCATAAAATTGATTTGTTAATAAATTTACGAAGCAAAACCGTAATGTATTTACGTTTAAAAATACTAAATTTATAAACACAAAATTTTATCGATGCCTGCCAATAAATATGCTCTTTTACGTTACCAAATAATCGATAAGATGATTGGTAATAAGTACAATCCTTTCCCCACCAAGGAAGATCTAAGAAACGCTTGCGAGGAACAATTATATGGGGAAGACAGTGGTCGTATTTCAGATTCTACCATAGAAAAAGATCTATGGGCTATGCGTAATGAAAGCTTATTAGGTTATAATGCACCTATCCGTTATTCAAAGCTAGAAAAGGGATATTATTACGACCCCAAAAACTTTACAATTAGTAAGATATCTCTTAATGATGAAGAGATCGAAGCGATTAAATTAGCAGTGAATACACTCGATCAATTTAAGGAGATAGATGTGTTTAAAGATTTTCAGTTTGCTATTAATAAGATAGCAGATAGAATTAACTTAACAGAGGACATTAATGATTCTTCTATTCGTAAATTCATGGAGTTTGATAGAGTTCCACAAGTGGATGGGACAGAGCATTTATCTGGATTGTTAGAGGCCATTAAGAAGAGAAGAAGTATCACTGTGACTTATAAAAAGTTTAAGGATGATGCAGTTGAGAGAGTATATCAATTAGATCCTTATCTTTTAAAAGAATTCAGGCATAGGTGGTATTTAATTGCATATGATGCAGAGAAGGAATACTTCAAGACCTTTGGAGTAGGTAGAATTATTGCTGTAGAACAAACAAAAACTAGATACAAGATCAACTCATATTTTGATGCTGACAGGTTTTTTAAAAACTGTTATGGTATTACTACTATAAAGGATGATGACCCCAATGAGATTAAATTAAGTGTAACTCCAGATCAAGCAAGATATATATTATCTATGCCGATGCACCACTCTCAGAAAGTGGTCAAACGAAATGACAAAGAAGTTGTGATTTCAATCTTCGTAAGAGTCACCTGGGAATTGATAATGGACATCCTAGCTATGGGCAGTAATGTGAAAGTTATTTCACCTGCGGGAGTTAAAAATACCGTGAAAAAAATTCTAAAAGATTCATTGAATAATTATTGAACGTAAATTCCTTATGTTCTAATTTATTTAATTTGGGTAAAATTAAACTCATGTTAAAAAAGTTAGATTACAAAAAAAATCATCACACCTTATTTATAGAAGGTAATTTTCAGGACTCCAAGGACAGTTTTTATTTCATTTGTTTAGAACACGTATGGCATATCACGTTTGTTAAGGTAGGAGATAAAATAGAAGAATGGATAAGGGAAATAATTATTGTAGATGGCGTAGAGGATTTTTTCCTTGCTGAAGTTGATGTGAGGTATACTTCTAATTACAAGACTATGGGTGGGGCTCGTGGATTTATAGCCAAGCAACCCTTATTTTCTCAATACAAGGAGATTATCAATGAATTTGTTAAATCAAAATTCAAGTACTCCAAGTTTAATTTAAATCGTGATTTAGGAACTGGTCCCCGTGATGTTTATGGGCTTGACGATTTCACACCTTTTTAATTTTGTTGGATGCTTTCTCGATTTATTACTTTTTGTGATGTAATTACGGTATCCTCTTTAATTTTATTTATACTTAATAATTCTGATTTAATCTTAGTTAAAAGTCTTACTCCATTTGATTTTGTCGGAATTGTTTTAATACAAAAATCCATCTGGTCAACCCTTAAAGGTTGATAGGTTTTGTATTTAGCGATCAGACCTTTTTCAAATTGGGCTAAAAAGTAATAATGAAAGTCTTCCTTTGGTTTGAAATCAAGAGAGGATTCGATAATATTATAATCTTGAATAAGAAGGTTGTTTTCAATTAAATCAGTTACTGGGAGTTGCCTGATTTTTCGATATTTTTTTCTAATTTCTATTGAATTAGATGGTTTTATAATCATTCCAAAACTATCATCTACATGAGGTATCTCACTCCAATGGCTAAATCCAAGTTGATTAATAATAGTTAGATCAAAAAAGACTTCTTCAAATTTTACTTTAGCCTTAAATGCTTTAGATCGAAATCCATATAGAAGAGACTTGTCAAGTTCAAGTACCCAGTAACGCAACCCAGTTCCAAATAGGTTAATTACAAAAGGATTAATTACTGCTTTGCTTTTCAAATTTTTCTTTAAGTTTTTCAATTTCAATGGTCATATACCTCATTCTGATGGCTAAAAATATGGTTATCAAACAAAGACCGGTGAATGGTATTATTCCTATCATAATTAATGATTTTTATATGTTTCAGCTAAATTATTTTATCACAACGTAATTTAATTACGGTCTCAACTATTAAACTTGTAAATGTTAACCATTAATTAAACGAAAAGCCCAAGATTATGTTATCAGCAAAAGCCCAGTATAAAGATTTTATCAGACACCTGAATCACCTACAAACTGAAAAGGATCAGTACTCAAAAGAAAAAAATAAGAAGGAATTGGCTCGAATTAAAAAGCAGCAAGTACGAATAGGTCAGTTACATGATTGGGATCTTCACATGGATCGTGAGAAAGTATATTTTTCTTCACATCTTAAAAAAAAGCTGCCAAAGTTTTATAAAATGCTAAAAGACCAGGTAGAGCTTCAACTTCTGGAGTATACTGAAATTGAAAAATCGAATGACATCTGGGTCAGGGACTATATGCCAGTTGATCTGGGATGGGATGAGTATATTCAGTTTGAATATAACCCAAGCTACCTAAAAGGTTATGATGAGCTTAAAACCGATCCAGAATACTGTTTGCCAGATGAGGTTAAACCTAAGAAGTTCAAACTTATTGTCGATGGAGGTAATCTCGTTATTGGGGATCACCATGTAATCCTTACGGACCAAGTTTTTGCTGAAAATCATAAGAAAACAAAAAAGGAAGTGCTATCACAATTGGAAAAGGCATTTCCGAGAAAAGAAATTGTTATAGTGCCAAAGGAGCCAGGAGACCTCTTTGGTCATTCTGACGGAATGATTCGCTTTAAGGATAGTAATACGGTGATTGTCAATAATTACATGAAAGCAGGCGTTTCTGAGAGTTATATTTCGAAATTGTTTGGAGCATTAGCAATGGCAAGTTTTGACATTGTTCAGTGTCCATATTATCCGGAAGACCGACAAACTAAACATAATGTGCCTTCAGCTTCTGGTAATTACATCAATTATTTGGAAACACGCTTTGTTATCTTTGTTCCACAATTTGGAAGCTTAACCGATGAAATGGCTATGGAGTTTTTTAAATCCAACTTTAGAAAAACCATCGTTGGTGTTGACTGTTCAGAATTGGCGGAGCATGGTGGATTGCTCAATTGCATCTCATGGAATAAAGTAAATTAATAGGTTGTTTTACTAGTTACCCTGGTGTTACCCAATGCTGGTAACATCAGGTGGGCTAGAGGAGGTTCAAGAGGGAAGACAACTTGAAACTGAATGTAGAATTTTAAACGTAGTAAAAATGATAATAGAAGAAGTATACAGATTTGATGATTCTGATTATGATGAGAATGGGTTCCATAAGAAAACTGGGGAGCTGCTAATTGAAATAATAAAAGAATGGGAAACAGATTTTCATAGCAAAAATAGTCCATGTTTTACTAATTATCTATTCACGAATAGAATGTTTATGATTTTATTAGCCAATTGTCATGAATTAGAGGAAGAAGAAGATTTTGGTGTTGAATTGATTAATGGTGAAATAAACATGGAGGAAAGTTATAAGTTTTACCATAATAGTAAATATCTAACTGTCTATGCTATTGGCTCTTGTGTTGCTGAAAATAAGGAAGAACCAATTGGATTAATAATAGATGAAGAAATGACAGATGGAGTAGCTATTTTAAAATATATACCTGATGATAAGGGAGATGATGTTCCTGTTCAACCGAACTTATGCAAGGTCCATAATCCCGGTAAGTTTTGAGATTTATTAATATTAAATGAGTTGCCTTAATAACGTGAAAATAGAAAATTAATTATAAGTTAAATGAAACACTATGGATGAAACACCTGAAAATGAAATTATTGAATTAAAAAAGCAATTAAAAGAGATAGCTGTACAAAACAGGGATGCAGTAACTAATCAGCGATATGAACTTTGTACTAAGCTTAGAAACCAAGAACGGGCAATAAAAGACAGAATTGCGATATTAGAAAATGGTGGTTTGTTTGATGTTTAATATCACACATTCAATATGAATGATAAATATTTAAATAAAAAATTTAGTGAATTTCTACAAAGCTGTTCCAGTGATGAGTTGTATTTCATTGCTAAGAATGAAATTAGTGAAGATGAAATAATTAAGGTTCTCTTGGAGAAAAATGATGATGTGAAGGAGAATATTCTAGAGAATTTTGTTATTCGAACTTGACCTCAAAGGGACGGATTTCAAACCATCATGAAAATGAATTATACGGAATACTTGAGGTTTTGGAAAAATTAGAGCAAAAATAAAACTGTTTTATTGTTTGATTATTTTATGATAATAAACCTCATCTTCTGACTCTATACTAACAAAAATTAATCCTCTAGAATACTTGCTCACATCTATTTTTTTAGAGGCTTCTAAGATGTTGTTTTGGGTAAAAAGTAATTGCCCAATAGTGTTGTAAATAGTTAGGTTATAGGGTGTATTTATGTCTTCTAATGTGAAGTGAGTTGAGGTTGGGTTCGGATAAATCTGAAAATTAGGGGTTGATTTAACACTATTCGAAAAACCTGAAATTATTAAATTAACACATTCCGAAGTGTCTAGACAACCATTTTTGGTTACAATTACTGCATAACTGCCGGATGCCCCTGCGTTGTAACTGGAATCTGTTTCTCCAAGAATGAAGCTATTTCCATTATTGCAATCTATCCATTGATAAATTCCCCCAGTTTCGTTTGAGGTAATAACTGAACCAACTGTTGTAGTAGTTGTGTCAATAGTGTTTATGGTCAAATTAAAACCAATTACGGAATCACAACCTACGCTGCTTGTCATTGTCCAAGTTGCCGTGTTGTTACTGGTAGTATAATTATTTCCATCAATCCAAATATATTCGTCACAGGTAATGATAGTGTCAATGAAGCAAATATTTGGATCAACTCTTAAACTGCATAATCCTGAATTAAAGACGGGCACATTTGTAGAAATTGTATCTCCTGTACCCAACTGTCCATCAGAATTATATCCCCAACCCCAAACACTACCATCTTCCATAATCGCCATACTATGTCCATTGCCTACTGCTACTTCAACCGCACATGAGATATTATTTACAAGACCAGGAATATTCGAATCTATATTATTGCCGTTCCCTAGTTCGCCATCATTATTGTACCCCCAACTCAAAACTGTTCCGTCATCCTTAATTATCATTGAGTGAATACCCATGCATCCTTTGGCAATGGCTTTAACACCACTTAATGAACTAACTTGAATTGGAAAATTGCTATTTATATTATTACCATGCCCAAGACTTCCCCATAAATTTTGTCCCCAAGTCCATAATGTCCCATCACTTTTAAGAGCAAGGCAATGATTCTGACCAGCCGAAACAGCAATAATATTATTTATCGTACTAACCTGGATTGGAACATTGCTACTAACATTCGATCCATCACCTAACTGTCCAAAAAAATTATTTCCCCAAGTCCAAACAGTTCCATCATCTTTCAAAGCAATCCCATGAGCATTTCCAGATGCAATATCAATTATATTGTTTAAATTTAATACTTGTAAGGGTATATTAGAGTTGATGTTATTTCCTACCCCAAGTTGACCGTCAAAATTATCTCCCCAAGCCCAAACAGTCCCGTCAGCTGTTAATGCCATTGATTGTAGGCGTCCAGCTGCAATCATTTTAATGTTGGTAAGCCCATTAACTTGGATGGGGGAATTACTGTTAAAATTCGTGCCATTACCTAATTGCCCTGTGAAATTATTTCCCGATGTCCATACCGTACTGTCAATCTTTAGAAACATTGAATGTCGCTCTCCTGCTGAAACCGAGGAGATAGCAAACATACCAATGGGTTGAACAGGATTGCTACTTGAAATAGTAGTACCATTCCCCAAATGTCAGGGTAAATTCCAACCAAAAGATTTTGCCGCACTATCTTCGCAAATAGTCAGAGAATGAAGGAGCCCTAAAGAAATAACCTGACCATTTGCTGAAATAAATAGTAGACTCAAAAGCAGTGCTAAATAGGTTTTTCTCATTGGCTTAATTTAGATTATTCGGCTTTCACAAATATAAGATTTGGAAT
>JBFIEB010000132.1:0-7465 GCA_041603555.1 Vicingaceae bacterium | reverse complement strand
GTCTCATTCCACTTTGATATTACCATAAGGCTATCTTCAATAGAACTTCCAGGTTTAGCTTTTCTCATTTCTTTCATTAATGCTTGGATAGAATATTCAGAGTCATCGATTTTAACAACATAATTAGAATCCAACAAAATGGCGTTTAATTTCCAGGTTCCCTTAATGAATTTTTTATTCAATTTTTGACCTGAAACATTAATTATAAAAACAGAAATAAAGGATATTAGAATAATAAATTTCATCCATTAAAGATAATAAAATAACATTCCCTCCCTATTTACACTCCTTATCTCGGGCTGTGGGTTGTTATTGGTTGTAATACTTTAAAAATTAATCTGTCCGGCTATGCAAATGGGATTTATTTCATTAAAACGGAAAATAAAGGAATTGGATAATCAAAAAGTTAATGTTGAAGTAAATTTATTTACTCTCTAAATATTGTTTCATTTCAACAACCAACTTATTTTTTAATTCATAGAATTCAGGCTTATTAAGCTTATGATCCACCTCTTCTGCAACTAAGAATAAAAATCGATCATAAAGTATAGTTGACCGATCGTCATCATTATATATAATTTGCTTAATAACATCTCTATCAGCTCTTTCAATAAGAGATTTGTATTTGTAAATCTCTTCTAATTCATAAATGCTACTTCGTTTATCTACTTTAATCATAAGATTTGATTTTTAATTCTCAGTATTCGAATGTAATAAATATTTCAATCTCACGCAACTTCCTTTTAGTATCTTACGTCTGTAATGTGTACATTACAGACCTAAAAATTCCGGACATGCGGTATATTACTTTAATCACTTTCATTCTATTTTCCATTAATTCTTTTAGTCAACTAAACGCTAGTATTCAATCTTTTCAAGACGTAAGTTGCTTAGGCCCTTGTGATGGAAGCGCTACTGTATTAGCAACTGGAGGAACACCTCCTTATACTTATTCATGGAATTCTGTTCCTGTGCAAACTACAGCTACTGCTACCGGATTATGTGTAGGTAATTATATTGTTACCGTTACAGATGCTTTATCAGCAACTGATACAGCTAGCGTAAGTATTATTCAACAATTAGTGCTAAACGTAAACATGACTGTTACTCAAGATGATACTTGTAATACTTGTACTGGAGCTGCTAATGTAGTTGCTTCTGGTGGTACTCCTCCATACATGTATTTCTGGACCAATGGAGATACTACTCAAACCACAACTACCTTATGCGGTGGTTACGGAGATGTCTTTGTTATAGACGCCCTTTCTTGTTTTGGTTGGGATACTGCAACTGTAAACATTATTGCTACACCTTCTTGTCCACAATTTCAAACAGGGCTAATTAGTGGCACTGTTTTCAATGATATTAATGGCAACTGTGTTCAAGACACTTTAGAATTTGGCTTGCCTGGTGTTATGATGGAAGCTAATCCTGGAAACTATATAACTACAACTAATGCTAATGGAGAATATGGGTTTATATTACCGTATGGAACTTACACTATTACTCAAGTATTGCAGCAATATTACAATGAGCTTTGCCCAGTTTCAGGTTCTTATAACGTACTATTAGATTCAATTAACAACCCAACTTTCAATGTGGATTTTGCAGATAGTATTTCCAATGTGCAAGATGTGAGCATTAATTGTTTTGTGGTAGGAAACATTGTCCCTGGATTTATCGCTAGTTACTATATTCATTATACCAGTATGAATGCTACTCCAACTAGTGGTTCCATCTATTTAGTAGTAGATGATAGTTTAAGTTTTGTGAGCTCTTCAGTGGCTCCTAGCTCAATTTCTGGAGACACCATATTTTGGAATTACTCTAATTTATTGCAAATAGAAAGTAGGTTTATTACTGCAGATTTTCAAGTACCACCAAATGTTAACCTATTAGGCGATACTATGGATGCTTGTGCCCATATTACACCACTATTAGGGGATGTTGCTCCAGCCAATAATACCTCTTGTTTTGAAAGTGTTGTTGTTGGGTCATATGATCCCAATGACAAACGAGTGGAACCTGCAGGGGTTGGTCCAAATGGGGACATCTTATTATCAGAGACTGAATTGAAGTACTATATTCGTTTTCAAAATTCAGGAACACTGTATGCTACTAACGTAGCGGTAAAAGACACCTTGTCTCCTAATTTAGATATTGCTAGTTTGCGAAATGTTACAGCGACTCACCCATTTACATATACTGTTACTAGTCAAGGTGTAATAACTTTTTCTTTCAATAATATTATGTTGCCGGATAGCGGTACTAATGAGCCTGGTAGTCATGGTGCGATACAATTTACAATAGACCAAAAAGCTACCAATACAATAGGAACTGTTATTGAAAATACAGCTCACATCTATTTTGATTTTAATCCTGCTATTGTAACAAATACAGTAGTAAATACTATTGTTGCTATTACTGATGTTCATGAAATGGTGAAAGCTGATCAAAATGCGAACATTTACCCTAACCCTACTTCTACCATTCTATATATTGATACTGATTTAAATGTAAAAGTGGTTAACATTATAGATCTTACTGGGAAATTAGTAAAAACAATTGCTCCTGAAAACAACACTATTAATGTAGCAGAATTATCGAATGGTATTTACTTTCTCCAGTTAATTGGAGATGATAAAACCATAACTCAAAAATTCGTAAAAAATTAAATGAAAAAAATACTTTTATTAATAACTGTCTGTTGTGCTCTAGGTGTTAATGCCCAAACTAAAAAGGTTTTATTTGAAGAATTCACAGGAGCTTATTGCGGAACTTGTCATTTAGGTTCTCACATTATGGATTCTTTGCTTGGACTGTATCCTGATGTAATTGGTGTTAGTTTGCATACCTATTCGTTTCCTGATTCTATGTTTTTTTCCGAAATAGACACACTAGGAATTGAATATGCTCCAGGTGCACCTTTAGGAGCTACTGATAGAATTTTTTGGGGTGCGCCAAGTTGGAATTTTGTGGCTGAAACACAAGAAAATTGGGGGGCTAGAATACAAAACAGACTTGCTTTAACTCCAGAACTTACAGTTTCAATTTCTGCGAATTGGAATGCTTCCACAAGAAATATTACTACTAACATTTCAACTGATATTTTGACCAACATGGCTGTAGGTGATTACCGCTTTAACCTTTATGTTGTTGAAGATTCTGTAATTGGAGTTGGATCGGGTTATGATCAATCAAACCTTTATAATACTCTTCCTGGACATCAATTTTTTGGATTAGGAGACCCTATTTTGGGTTATGTCCATCGGCATGTAGTTCGTGCTATTCTTCCCCAAGCTTGGGGACAAGCTGGTATAATTTCTACATCGCCAACTGCAGGGCAAAATTTCTCTACAAATATTAATTATACGCTCCCGGCTAATTACAATGAGAATAAAATAAAATTAGTTGCATTTGTCTCAAGCTTTACTGGTAATCATCAGGGAGATGAAGTATTTAATGTGGCTGAAATAACATTGCCAACTTCTGTTGGAATTATGGAAAGTAGTGCTACGAATGATTTTACAATTTACCCTAACCCTGCTTCTACTCATTTATATTTAAATACAGAGTTAAATTTTACTAACATTAACATTTTAGACCTTACTGGAAAACTGATTAAGACAGTACAATCTAAAAACAATGCTATTGATGTGGCTGAATTAGCTAGCGGGATTTACTTTATCCAATTGATTGGAGAAGACAATATCATCACACAGAAGTTTGTAAAGCATTAATTTAGTATATGCCAAAATTCATTTTTAGTTTTTTATTGATTTGTTCATTCATTACAACATCATCAACTGTTTGTGCCCAAAATTCTGATATAATTGATTCGCTAAAAATTGAATTGAATTATGCTGAATATGATTCCACTCAGGCAGCAATCAATTTTAAAATATGTAAAGCATATGCTACCCAGCAAAACGGAGAACAAGGTTTGTTTCATGGACTAAAAGCTTTCGATTATTTCCAGTTGTATGGCTCAAAAAAACAGCTTGCAGATGTGTTAAATGCTATATCACACTGCTATGGTTATAGTAATCAATACCAGTTATGTATTGAATACAATATGAAAGCGCTAGCGCTTTATGAAAACTTGAAGGATACCGCTTCTCAAGGAAATTCTCACAGCCAGATTGGGGTTGCTTATTATCATTTGAAAAATTGGGACAAGGCTGCTGAATTTTTTACTAATGCGCTAAAATTAGCGAGCTTAACAAAAAATAAAAATAATCAAGCCAGGTTCATGAATAACATTGGGTTGATTTTTGAACAAAATGATGATTTTGATACAGCTCTTGAGTACTATACTAAAGCTTTAATTATTAAACATGAAATTGGTGATAGTCTATCTATTTCAAGAACATTAGCCAATATGGGTAACATATACTTTGAAAAAAAGGAGTTCGACAAGGCTATTGATATCTATGAAAAGAGCATATTAATAAAACGGAAATTTAATGACTATGGAGGACTATCCAATGTTTTACAAAATTTGGGATATACTTATTTGCGAATGAAAAAATATGCAACTTCCATAAAGTACATTAATGAAGCCATAACCATTGCAAAAGAAGGAAATGATTTAGCCAGAGAACAACAAGCTTATGACAAGCTTTCTGAGCTTTATAATGAGGTGAAAGATTATAAAAATGCGCTGAAATATGTAGAGTTAAGTTATAAGTTAAAAGACAGCTTAGCCTCAATTAACAAAGCAGAGCTAATTGCTGAATTGGATAATCGGTTTCAGATGGAGAAAAAAGACAAGGAAATTGCATTACAACAGGTTGAAATTGAAAAACAAAACACTGAAGTAAAACTACAATCAAGACAAAAAATATGGTTTGCTATAGGGTTAGTATTAGCGTTAATTTTATTACTCGTAGCTTATAGAGGATTTAAATTAAAGCAAAAAGCTAACTTGATTATTGAGGAGAAAAATCGGGAGATTATGGATTCTATTAACTATGCTAAAAGAATTCAGTCCGCTATTCTTCCGCCAGAAAAAGTAGTAAAAGAATACCTGAGCCAATCTTTCATTCTTTATAAACCAAAAGATATTGTTGCAGGGGATTTTTATTGGCTGGAGCATAGAGATGGTAAAATCTTGTTTGCAGCAGCAGATTGCACAGGGCATGGTGTCCCTGGCGCGATGGTTAGTGTTGTTTGTAATAATGCATTGAACCGATCTGTAAGAGAGCATGGGTTGACCGAACCTGGAATGATACTAAATAAAACTAGGGAAATTGTTGTTGAGGAGTTTGAAAAAAGTGATGAAGAAGTAAATGACGGAATGGATATCGCACTTTGTACATTAGAAGACAATATTCTACATTATGCTGGGGCTCACAATCCGCTGTGGATTATTAGAAAAGGAGAACTTATGGAGACCAAGGCAAATAAACAACCCATCGGAAAATTTGATAATCAATTACCATATACCACACATATATTTGAATTAGAAAAGGGAGATAGTGTTTATGTATTCTCTGATGGTTATGTAGATCAGTTTGGTGGAGAAAAGGGAAAAAAATATAAAGCCCAAGCGTTTAAGAAACTATTGCTATCAATACAAGAAAAGTCAATGGAAGAACAAAAATCCATTATTGATAATACCTTTGAATCTTGGAAAGGAAACCTAGAACAAGTAGATGATGTTTGTGTAATAGGGGTAAAAATCTAATCCTCTCTCATTTTATTTTATATATTTGACTTCAAATTTTCCTAGCTGAAAAAATTAATCCATATCATTGCTTTCTTAGTGGTCTGTTCCCATTCATTTGCCAACAAGGATTCTGTTGCTACTACAAAAGGCGATGTACTCAAAACAAAATCTAAAAAATCGGAGATACAAACAATCAGTCGATTTGATGCCTTTTTGGATTCAATCAATAGTACAATTCCTGATAGCATGCCTTTTTACGATTGGGTAACCAATGACATTCATATCAAAAAATTTGATTTTTCTAAGGTGGAAGATACGTTAATGATGGTATTAAACGGTGAGAATGATTACTATACCCACCCCTTTCATGGTGAGATTACCTCTGAGTTTGGACGTAGAAGATTTCGTTACCATTATGGAACTGACATAGACCTACAAAAAGGAGATACTGTACGAGCTGCATTTAACGGAAGAGTACGAATTTCTACTTATAGCAAAAGTTATGGCAATGTAGTGGTTATCCGTCATGATAACGGATTAGAAACCATTTACGGACACCTATCTAAACGTATGGTTGATATTGATTCTACCATAAGTTCAGGAACCGTAATTGGTTTGGGCGGTAATACCGGTCATTCTTTTGGCAGCCATTTGCATTTTGAAATTCGTTATTTCGATGAACCACTCGATCCTCGAGATGTTATTGCTTTTGAAGCCTTTAAATTACATTCCGATACTTTAGAAATTTCGCAATGTAACTTTAGTTATAATGAAGAACTAAAATTACTAAGAGCTATTAAATACCACAGAGTAAGAAGTGGTAATACCTTGGGGCACATTGCAGTTAAGTATGGCACTTCTATCAATAAGCTATGTAGATTAAACGGTATTACCCGTAATTCTATTCTACAAATCGGACAACGGATTAGAGTTCGTTAATTTAGCAGGAATAAATGCTAACCCTTATCTCAAAATACAAAGTTCTTAGCCTTGCATTTGTTTCCATCTTAATTGGCTTAATCTGGCGGATAGAAATCGAATTTCATGGTTGGGCAGGCTTAACTTGGATTACCTATTTTCATTTTTCAGTTCCAATAGGGTTTATCCTATTTATGACTTGGGCCAACGCTATGGTTAGAATAGATTTCGCTAAAAGAGTCATCATTAACGTGATAGGAATTGGGTTTGCTGTCCTGATGATTCTTTTAATTCACATGAGCCTTACGACTATTTTTGCAGGAGGGCCATCAGCTTTAATGATGATGAAACTGTTGGGCTGGAAATACTACTTTATTACCTACTCTATTTTTATTTTAATTCCTATGCTGGTGGTCGGGCCATTTCTTATTTTAAAACTGTTTAAGCAAGCTGTTAATTTCAAATTGTTAATTCTTGGTTTATTGGTAATGCTCATTGCATTGCCAGTTGCTCTTTTTTTATTAGAACTAGTCAACCATCAAGGAAGTCATGATGCTATCCACACCATTAAAAGTGGATTAATTTTTCCTTTTTGGATTTTTGCTATTGGATTGGTTTTTATTACCAAGAAAGGGTAAATAAACAACTGTCCCTTTCAATATTGAACACCTAACATTTCTAGGTTAATTGTGTCTGCTTCATTTGCTGAACCACAAGCCAATATTGTCAATAAAACAACTGATATAGTAATTTTTTGCATTAAGCTAAAGTACAAATTTATCTAATGAACTTTTCATAATTTTAGGTACATTAGCTTTATTAATTAATGTCAAAAAAATAGTTCTTAATGAAAATTTTACTCACTTTATTCACCAT
>JBFIEB010000131.1:0-7479 GCA_041603555.1 Vicingaceae bacterium | reverse complement strand
CTGAAATTTCTTTTCCTGCTATTGTTTCTGTTGTTACGTAAATCATAATATTTTTATTTATCCGTTAATTAGTATCTAAAAGTTTTATTACTGTTACCCCATTCTTTTCTCCAATTATTTGGCCAAATTTAAGTAAATTTTGGGCTTTTGTTTTATCCGTTAAAACTAAATACTCTGCTCCCAATTTCACATATTTTGATATTGTGGCTTTATTTAGCTCAGCAAAATCATTCAATATCCAACCTTGTCTTTTCAACATATACAAGCTCCCATTTCTGGAGATGTCCTTTACAACTATAACTTTTGAAAATTCTCCCACACCAAGTTCAGACAAATAATCTTCAAACCCATTTAAAACATAAGAAATACTAGATTTTATATTTGTAGAATATCTTTGGTCTAATTTCTTTTTAGAATAATTGAGGCTTAATAAGCATATAAATAATAAAATTAACCTGACTGTAAAATGGCTTATTAATTTTGGGTATTTAATCTGAATTCCAGAAAATGATGCTATAACAATAAAAATTATAGTCGGTAGAAGGGTAATGAAATAATAGTCATGATCTTTGAACATCTCATAAAATAAAAGGATATAAATAAGACTTCCTAGAGCTAATAAAATAGCTGGTATAAGCATTTTTATTTTTATTTTTCTAATAAAAATAACACCTAGAACGCTTATGGTCGTCATTAAATGAATCGTAGTTTGAAAATAATATTTTGTGTACCAATAATTTGAGATATGATCCCAAACATCATATATTGAATGAGATGATAGTCTCCATATTGGTCGGATATTTGTTAAGTAATATTCCCCATTACTTTTGTTGTAGTAAATGACAAAAGCTATCCATAACAAATTAATCAACAAACTTCCAGCAAATAATAACAGCACAAATCTAGTTTGTGTTAATTTTTTAGTAATGAAAATAAGATAAAACAATGTCAAAAAAGCCGCAATAGGATTAATGAAAAATGTAACTTTCAATAAAGAAGACATTGTAAAAAAGAAAAATGATAGAATAAGTTTTTTTTTTTCCTTTGTTGAGAGGAATTTATAAAAGTAATACCACGCCATTAAGGAAAATCCTAATGCACTAGCATCAGGAAGAAAATTATTTGTATAATAAATTAGAATTGTAGATGATAAAAAAAGAAATGTAAAAAGAAATGCATAAAACACATCTTGCAAAAAATTCCTTATCAATTTGAATAAAAAAAAGAATCCCATGGAAACAATTGAAATATTTAACAATCGTAATATAAATTCCTTCTCGCCAAAAATAAAATACAAACATGCAGTAGTATAATATAAAATGGGGAACTCACTTACTGCTTTACCTCCAGAATTAATAAGATTTAAGCCTTTTGGCTCAAAAAAATTCATCCCATATTTGTAATATCCAAGAACAAAGGATAAAGAATCTGTTTGACGAATAAAATGAATTCCTTGTGGTTTTAGGAATAAAATTTCATAATAATTGTAAAAAATATAAACGACTAATAAAAGAAAAACAAATAAAGTATTTTGTAAGTATCTACTCCTTAAAATATTAAGAATCGTTTTCAATTTTAATATGCTAATACACAATTAACTTTCCTATTTCACTAATAACTCCAGACTCTAAAACTTTATATATATACAGTTGTTGAGAAAGAGGCATAAGATCAATAACCTTTTTTTGAGAATTAAAACTTACACTTTTAACCATCTTTCCTTGGATCGTATATAATTCAAATGTATAATTTGAATTAGGTAAATAGTCTTGAATTTCAATGTTAAGGAAACGCTTAGAAGGGTTGGGGTATAATGAAAGGTTGTTTCTTTTCACATGATTATTAATTGTAAGTGGTATAAAATCATTGTAATTAGTAATAAGTGTATCTTGGTTAGCATAAATAGTATCTAATCTAACGAGTAGTATGTCATCTATACCGTTGCCATATGTGTCAGTATATCCAGCCATACAAAAGTTGCCATTCGTGCCTATAGAAAAACTTTTGAATGATTCATCATTAATTCCACCATAAGTTGGACTAATTCCTCCCCACCAACCAGCAGGTGTTATATAAAATAAAAATGCATCTTTCATTCCAGCGCCAGTTTCCTCAGTAAAACCAACATTTATTAAATCACCATTAATATCTTCATAAAGGTCAAAAGTTTCTTGGTTTTTAGGTATAGCTGGAATTCCAAAATAATTACTCCAGATAAGTGTCCCATCTTTAGCTGTTCGCAATAAATAAAAATCGGTATCTCCAGAAGGGCTATAACTTGTTGTAGAACCTCCTAGAACATAGTTCCCATTAGCAGTTTCTATAATGCAATTTGCATTTTCAAATAAAGTATCACCGTAAATACTATCCCAAAGTAACGTCCCATTAGATGATAATTTTATTACATAAACGTCTGTTGAATCTGTAACAGTATTTGTTATTCCTGCGACAACAATATTAGAATCTGAAGTCTCAATTACTGAATTACCTTTATCAACTAAAGAACCTCCATAAGTTCTTGTCCAAAGCGTATCTCCCAATGGATTAGTTTTAACAATATAAACATCAGAAAATCCATTACTATTACTATAAGTTTCACCACAAAACACATAACCACTATCATAGGTTTGAACCACAGAATATGCAAAATCCCAATCTTGCCCCCCATATATTTTCTTCCACTCATAATTACCCAAACTGTCTCTTTTCATCAAAACAGCATCATAATCTCCGTTACCAAAACTATTTGAACTCGCTGAAATAATAAACCCTTTATCGAAAGTTTGTTTTATAGAATATCCCCAATCGTTATTAGCTCCACCTAAAGCTTGGCTCCATTGGTAATTACACAAAGAATCTACTTTAAGTAAATAAGCATCTGTGTTTCCCCAACTATTACTTGATGTTGAACCAATTACTATATATCCACCATCGGATGTAGCTTCTATTTCTTCAGCATTATCATTACTATTCCCTCCGAATGTATAGATATGGACAATTGTATCCGTCTGAGAAAAACCAAAAAATGGTAAAAGTAAAATCAATATATAAAACATTCTGCTCATCAAATAGCCTGTCTAATTCTTATTAGTTTGGTTAATAAACTTTCTAACAAATCTAATCTCAACATATTAGCTCCATCACTTTTTGCATTAGATGGGTCAGGGTGAGTTTCAATAAAAATCCCATCTACACCAACTGCTATACCAGCTTTGGCTATAGTTTCTATTAATTCTGGTTTGCCTCCTGTGACTCCAGAAGCTTGATTAGGTTTTTGTAAGGAATGTGTAATATCCAAAATTGTTGGTGCGTATTCTTGCATAATAGGAATTCCTCTATAATCAACGACCATATCCTGGTAACCAAAAGTGGTTCCTCTTTCTGTTAACCAAACATTGTCATTGCCTGATTCTTTAACTTTATTTACCGCAAACTGCATAGCATCTGCTGAAAGAAATTGTCCCTTTTTAATATTAACCACTTTCCCTGTTTTTGCTGCTGCAACCAATAAATCTGTTTGTCTACATAGGAAAGCGGGTATTTGCAATACATCTACAGATTCTGAAGCTAGTTTACATTCTTCGGAAGTATGTACATCAGTTAAGGTAGGCAGAAGCAATCTGTCTTTTACACTCTTTAGAATTGCCAGAGCCTTTTCATCTCCAATTCCAGTAAAGGAATCTAAACGAGATCTATTTGCTTTTCGATAAGAAGCTTTAAAAATGAAAGGTATTTTTAGTCGTTCTGTAATTTCCTTAATTGTACAGGCTATTTCAAAAACATTTTCTTCACTTTCAACTACACATGGTCCTGCAATTAAGAAAAAATTACCAGAACCTGTATGCTGTATATTTGGTATATTATTCATTATTCTATTGCCATTTTATTAAAAATAAGCTTTTACGCCAAGAAAGCCACTATTATTATATGATGAACTTGGAGCGATAAAAGTTTCTATGTTATTTGTTCCTATAAATATATCAAAATAAGTGGCAACTGACTTTGCAAAAGCCAACCCTGTATTTAGCTTACCATAACCTCCATAAGATAGATGGACCTTGCCAACAAATTTTGGGTTAAAATAATAATAACAATTAACAGATATTAACGGAAAATAATTTGATAATATTTTATAATAACCACCCAAAGTGATTTTCCATTTTTCATTTAAAATTTTCGTATAAATAATATTTACAGCCGTAGGTAATGCAATTGAATAAGCTCTCTTTTGATTGATAATAGAAATGCTATTGATTATTGAATCTTTAGAAAGATCACTTAACAAACTATCATTTAAATCAAAAATATTATCTACTTCTATTCCTTCAAAATGAAACGAACTGTCTGCTGCTACATCTAAGGAGCCTTGATTCCAATGAATAAACCCTAAATCTTCTACTCCAAAATAAAATTTATCGCCATTTTTAAAAAAATGTTCTGCAAATAAATCTGTAGATACTCCATAACCGTTAAAAGCTGAAAAACCTTTATTAGCAGTGTCAGATGAATTGTAGTCATAAACTAAATCTAAATCTATTTCTTTTCCTAATTCCTCAGTATATAACCCCCCGGCAGCTTTTAAAATTTCATTTTCTTCCCCTTTAATAAAAGATAATATCATTCCTGTTTTTGCTAATTTGTTATTTATGTTTTTATAACTGATAAAACCCGCTTTTAGTTGTTGATACTTATAATAATTATAATTCACTTCAAGGTCAGCATTTTCTCCAGCAAATTGTTTGTTTCCATCAAAAGCAAACCGAAATAAATCATCTGAAAATTCTAAGTCAATGTGTTCAGTGTGTTCTAACCCTAAGACTAATGAAATACTAGTTTTTCCAAAAATTGTATCATAGGGAATTTCAACATTCATCGAATAATCCAAATCTCCTCCTAACTTGTTCTTATTAGACAAATTCTCATATACTTTATCTTTATGTTCTCTTTCTATCTTTCCTCCAAAAATAAATTTATTGAAAAATGTGCTGTTTACTGCACTAGAACCGTAGCTATAATTTGCTCCGAATGATAAGTTCAAATGCTGTGTTGTATCCACAAAAAAACTTGTACTATTTTGTGAAAACACAGGAGATTGAGAAAACACAATAATGATTATAAATAATGAAAATTTGACGATAAACTTCATCTTGTATTAAAAGCTTGTGTTATAGGAAAAATCTCCAACCACCTTTATGTCTATAGAATATCCCTCATAAATCTTAATAAACTGTGGTTGAGCGGTTGTGGTAAAAGCTATACTTAATATTATTTTTTTAGTTAAATATAAATTATCCACATCTGTTCCAGTTAAGGGAATAGAAACCAAAGATTCTTTTTTACTAACTACTTTTAAAGCTGCATTTACAGGAGCCGATTGAATTTGATTGTTAACTGCTAAATTTTGAAGAAAATTATTATTTTCATCATATAAAGCTAATTGCAAATCAGCATTAAATGGATAACCATTGGTGACATACAAAAACAATGTTCCATCAATTATTCTTCCTGTTTCACTCTCACTGGTTAAAGAAAAATCTAATGCGTTTTGTAGTGTAAGATTATTTGCAATTAATGAGAGAGGAAATTCAACATTTAAATTGGTTTCTAATGAGTGTTTTTTATATACAAAATCATTTCCACCAGAAATATTACCTAAAGGATTTACTTCCAAATTAATATCATATAATAATTGGTTAGGAAAAATCTCAATTAATTGATCAATGTTAGAATTAGAGGTGTTTATCATAACATTATAATTGGTATAATTAACCTCTGGCACACTATAAGTCAATTGTGCTCTATTCAAATTTAATGGGCTGCCAATACTGGAATGACTTAGAGCAACGTTATTTGCTGTATTTGTATTTATTGTAGAGAACTGATTTAAGATTAATTGAGCATCCACCCCAATTCCATTTTTAAATTCAAGGTTTACATCTACTTGTTCTAAATCTAATGTGCCAGATATTATCTGGTTAAAGGCTGTAATATTTGTTGTTTCAGGTCCAAAATGCAGCTGCTGACTACCAAAATAACCCCGAACAAAATATGGTACAATATTTATTAGATTATTTACATAAGTAATCGTTTCACCTGTTGCTATAGTAACAGGCCCAGTAGCATTTGTGTCAACGGTTCCAACAGCTCTTGTAATAAAAGTATTTACTTGTGAACCTGAAATACCTGTTAAATCTAACTCATACCCGCTTAAATCAATTACTTTCTTAAAATAACCACTTTGGCTTAATGTTCCGGCAGGAATTATTTCTTTTAACTCTAGCGTATCTCCATTCTTGATGGCACTAGGAATAGTATAAGTAATAATTATTTTTTCCTTAATCTCACTAAAAACTTCTAATTCTATAAAACCTGATTCAATCAACGCATAATTTAATTGAACCCCATTATTAACATTTAATGTTCTTTCTTCGGCACTACTATAAAAAGAATTTCCTGGATTAGCAATCGAGTTAAAAGGGAAAATATAAATTTCTGTAATGGTAGTATCTGGAATTTGAAATAAAGAATCCATGTCAACTTCAAAAATATTTTCTTGATAAACTAACTTTATGGAAGTATCAGGATTTGTTTGAAGAACAGAGTCTGGAAGCAGATCTTCAAGTGTTAAAGTCGTCTTAATTAAAGGTGCTAATAAATCAACATCCCAATTAGGTTGTTCAAAGTCTTTTCTACACGAGAAAAGTGTAACCATAATTAAACAAAAGACTAATATTTTTTTAAATGGGAACATTTTAGTCAAAATTAGTCATTTTAAGCAACAAGAAAAATACAAACCCATAAACGGTGTTACCCAAGAAAATAACTATCAGTCAATCTTCATATATTTACAATTATGAGAATTAGTGTTCTAATATCCTTTATGTGTATTTCCCATTTTCTACTTGCGGGAGGACCTTGGCTCATACCTAAAAATTCAGGCTTTTTTCAGCTACAAAGTACATTTCCTGCTGGGGCATATAATATTTTGTTTCTAGAAAATAACAAAGAAGTTGATTTAAACAGAAATGTGCTTGATATTACTTTTCAAGGTTATTTTGAATATGGAATTACTGATAAACTAAATGTAATAACGATATTGCCTTATAAATATATTTCTACTTCAAGAAACAAACTTAGTCCAGATAGTCTATTGGTTGGGAATTTAAATGGATTAAGTAATTATAAACTTGGATTAAAACATACAATTTTTGATAAAAAAATTAAAGTTGCTTGTTCAGTACAATCCTCTTTTAATACTATAAGTAAGGATTTAGAAAGGGGATTAATCACAGGTTATGATGCTAATTCAGTAGGATTTTATGCTCATATTGGTAAAAGTTTTACTGGTAATTTATATTCGTTTCTTGGAGGGGGTTATAATGTTGTTTCTAATAATTATAGTTCATTTATTGATGTTCATTATGAATTAGGATATCAAGTTAAACCTTCTTTATGGACAGTAATTACAATTGATGTTAG
>JBFIEB010000130.1:0-7499 GCA_041603555.1 Vicingaceae bacterium | reverse complement strand
GGGAAAATGCCTTAGTAATGGATGTAAGACATCAACACAATTTTATGAAAGAACACATTGAAGGGTCTCTGTTTTTTGGTTTAGATGGTGGATTTGCTCCTTGGGTTGGAACATTAATCGAAGATTTAAATACACCTATTTTATTAGTTGTTCCAGAAGGAAGGGAAGAAGAAGCAATTACCCGTTTGTCAAGAGTAGGATATGATAATGTTAAAGGGTTTTTAAAAGGTGGAATAAAAGCTTGGGCACAAGCTGGGGAGAAAATTGATGCAATAATAAATATCACTCCAAAAGAATTTGCAGAGAGTATTTCTAAAGGTGATATCGACATATTAGATGTTAGAAAAGAATCAGAATATTATTCAGAACACATTGTAAATAATAAAGTGCTAAACTCTTGTTTAGATAGATTAACAACTGGTTATAAGAGCTTAGATAAAGATAAGGAATATTATGTCCATTGTGCAGGAGGTTATCGATCTGTTATAGCAATTTCTATCTTAAAAAAATTAGGATTTAAAGGATTGGTAAATGTTGATGAAGGCTTTGCAGGAATTAAAAAATGTGAAAACATTCTAACATCAGCATATGTTTGTCCAACAACAATGTTATAATTAAAAATAAATATATAAAATTAGAAGATGATGAGTTACGAAAACGTAAATTTAAAAGAAGCAACAATAATTGACGTAAGAGAGCCAGGAGAATTTTCCTTGGGTTGTGTTGAAGGGTCAACCAATATTCCTTTGGGACAAATTCCACAAATGATAGAGGAATTTAAAAACATGGAAAAACCAATAGTGCTTTGTTGTGCTTCAGGAAATAGGAGCGGACAAGCTGCTCAATTTTTAGAAGCTAATGGAGTAGAAGACATCTATAATGGAGGTGGCTGGAACGAGGTGACAATAAAAATGTAAAATCTATGAGTTTAATTAGAAAAATATTTGGTTTAGGGCCAAAAATAAATCATCACGAATTAATTGATAATGGTGCAATTTTAATTGATGTGAGAACACCTGCAGAATATGCGCAAGGAAAACCTAAAAATTCAACCAATATTCCGTTAGACAAAATAGAAAGTAAAATTGATATGATAAGAAAACTGAATAAGCCTATTGTTTTGTGTTGTCAGTCAGGAATTAGAAGTGGACGAGCCACAGCTATTCTAAAAAGAAATGGTATTGAAGCTTATAATGGTGGCTCTTGGAATAATTTTGCATAGTGTGAAAAACTGGTTATTAACACATAAGGTAAGAATTGTCATTGCTTTCGTAGGAGCAATGGGAGGATATTTATATTGGATTTTTATTGGTTGCGCTGCCGGAAATTGTGGAATTACTGCTAATTGGTATTCAAGCATAGCATTCGGATCAATTATAGGATGGTTTGTGGGTGATATGGTTAACAACAAGATTCCAAACAAAAAAAACAATTAATTAAAACATGTAAATTATGAAAAAAATATTTTTTATTATCACAATAGGACTGTCAATGACAATTATGAGTTGTTCAAATGATTCCGAGCAAACATTAAAAACAAAAACCATAGTTGAGGATAATAATCCTCCACAAACAAAAATAATTAACGAAGATGTTGGTGTCTCTCTATTTTCTAAACTTGTTAATCATAAAGGTGGGCAAATTTTAGATGTAAGAACCCCAGAAGAATGGGCTGAAGGAACAATAAAAGGGGCAATAAAAATAAATTATTATGATGATGATTTTCAAAGTCAATTATCTAAATTAGACAAAAATAAACCCGTTTATGTTTATTGTAAATCTGGAGGAAGAAGTGGTAAAGCGGCAAAACAAATGGAAAAAATGGGTTTTATAACCATTTATAATTTAGATGGCGGTATTTCTGCATGGAAAGATGCAGGAAAAGAAATCGTGAAGTAAGTTCCCTTAAAATTGCTAAATAGCTGTGAAAAATTAATTTTTCACAGCTATTTTTATTACCATTTACTCTAAAATTATAGCTACTTTTGTACTTCATTTCACTGCTTATAAATAAATATGAGTGACGCTATTAAACATGAATGCGGAATCGCATTAGTCAGACTCTTAAAACCATTAGATTTTTACATCAAAAAGTACGGAACAGCCAGTTATGGTTTAGATAAGATGTACTTGTTAATGGAAAAGCAACATAACCGTGGACAAGATGGAGCTGGAATAGCTAATATTAAAATTGATGTCGATCCCGGAGAAAGATACATTAGCAGATATCGATCCAATGACTCTCAGCCTATAAAAGATATTTTTGGGAAAATAAACAGCAAGTTTGAAGCCGTTTACAAGTATAACCCAAAGTTATTACAAGATGCTGCTTGGCTTAAAAAAAATGTAGCATTTACAGGTGAATTATTTTTGGGACATCTTCGTTATGGAACATTTGGTGGAAACAGTATAGAGCATTGTCATCCTTTTTTAAGGCAAAATAACTGGATGACTAGAAACTTAGTTATTGCCGGGAATTTTAATTTGACTAATGTTGATGAGTTGTTCAATATTTTAGTTCAAATAGGGCAGCACCCAAAACAAAAATCCGATACGGTTACTGTAATGGAAAAAATAGGGCATTTTTTAGATGAAGGCAACCAATCGTTGTATGATAAATTTAAAGCAGAAGGTCATTCCCGCCAAGAAATATCTAAATTGATTGCCAAGGAATTAGATCTTCAAAAGATATTAAAAAATTCTTCCGAAGATTGGGATGGTGGTTATGCAATGGCGGGATTACTTGGTCATGGAGATGCTTTTGTACTAAGAGATCCCTCTGGAATTAGACCAGCTTTCTATTATCAAGATGATGAGGTGGTTGTAGTTACATCAGAAAGACCAGTAATACAAACAGCTTTTAATGTTCCCATAGAGACCATCAAAGAAGTAGATCCAGGACATGCCTTAATCATTAAAAAAGATGGTGCAGTTTCCATGAAACAAGTTCGGGAGCCTCTAGAAAAAACAGCTTGTTCTTTTGAACGAATCTACTTTTCACGAGGAAGTGATGAAGATATCTATAAAGAACGAAAACAATTGGGAAGAAACCTAGTCCCTCAGATTTTAAAAGCAGTTGATAATGATTTAAAAAATTCGGTATTTTCTTTTATCCCTAATACAGCTGAAATTTCGTTTTATGGCATGATGAAAGGGATGCAAGAGAAGTTAAATGAAATCAAGTTAAAAAAAATAAAAGCATTGGGAGATAACCCAGCAGATAAAGACATTCAAAAAATACTTTCTTTAAGAAATCGAATGGAAAAAATTGCCATTAAAGATGCTAAACTAAGAACATTTATTACCCAGGATAATAAGAGGGATGGCTTAGTCACACACGTTTATGATATCACCTATGGAAGCGTTTACCCAACTGATAATTTAGTCATTATTGATGATTCTATTGTAAGAGGAACTACACTAAAACAAAGTATTTTAAGAATTTTAGATCGATTAAACCCTAAAAAAATAGTAGTGGTTTCTTCCGCTCCACAAATTCGCTACTTAGATTGTTACGGAATTGACATGGCAAAAATGGGCGATTTTATTGCTTTTCAGGCAGCCATTGCTTTATTAAAAGAACAAGGAAAAGAAAATATTATTGAAGAAGCTTATCAAAAATGTAAGGTACAAGAAAACTTACCAAAAGAGGAAATAACCAATAATGTAAAAGCAATTTATGCGCCATTTACCGCAGATGAAATTTCAAAAAAAATAGCTCAATTATTAACTCCAGAAAACATGAATGCAGAAGTTGATATTGTTTACCAAAGCATAGAAGGCTTGCACAACGCCTGTCCTAACCATAAAGGCGATTGGTATTTCACAGGTGATTACCCTACACCCGGTGGCAACCGAGTGATTAATAGAGCATTTATATACTACGTTGAAGGGATATCTAAAAGAGCCTACTAAAATAACCTCTATTCACATTTAAGTTTATAACCCCATTCTTGTTAATTATATTTGCAGTATAAATAATACTATGCGTTTACTGCAATATTTTTTTACATTAGTCTTTACTTGCTTAGTTCTATTTTGTTTTGCTCAGCAAAAAGAATTTACTCATCAAGACACCTTACGAGGCACAATAACCCCAGAAAGAGCGTGGTGGGATATTACTTACTATCATTTAAGTGTAGATGTTGACATCAAAAAGAAAAGCATTTCTGGTAATAATCTCATCCAATACAAAGTACTTTCGGAAAACAACATCATGCAAATTGAGTTACAAGAACCTTTAGTAATATCAAAAATAGTTCAAGACGGAAAGACACTAAAATTTAAAAAAGATGGGTATTCCTATTTTATCCAACTTGAAACCAATCAAGAAATTGGCACAATAAGAGAAGTAACCATATTTTATAAAGGAATTCCACAAGAAAGTAAAAATCCACCCTGGAGCGGAGGCTTAACCTGGACAACAGACAACAACGGTAACGATTGGGTAGTAACAACTTGTCAAGGCGATGGTGCAAGTTTATGGTGGCCCAACAAAGACCATGCTTACGATGAGCCCGATAGTATGAGGATTAGTATAGAAGCTCCGGAAGAACTTAAAGCGATTGCTAATGGAAGACTAGAAAGCCAGCATATTGTAGGGGTTGGTCATGGCGTTACTTCAACTTGGTTTGTATCAAATCCCATCAACAACTATGGTGTGAACATGAACATTGGAGACTATGTTCATTTCCATGAAACTTATTTAGGAATAAAAGGAAATTTAGATTGCGATTATTATGTGCTAAGGGATAATTTGGAAAAAGCCAAGGAACAGTTTAAAGAAGTTCCCAGAATGCTAACAGCATTTGAGTATTGGTTTGGAGCATATCCTTTTTATGAAGATGGGTATAAATTAGTAGAAGTGCCATATGCCGGAATGGAGCACCAAAGTTCGGTTACTTATGGTAATGGTTTTAAAAACGGTTATGGTGGTCGAGATGTTTCCCACAGTGGCTGGGGAATGAAATTCGATTTTATTATCGTACATGAATCCGGGCACGAGTGGTTTGCAAATAATATTACCCACATTGATGTTGCTGATATGTGGATACATGAAGGATTTACTTCTTACTCTGAAAATCTTTTTGTTGATTACCATTTCGGAAAAGATGCCTGTGAGGAATATGTTCAGGGAGTTCGTAAAAACATAATGAATGATAAACCAATAGTTGGCGTTTATAATGTACACGAAGAAGGGTCTGCAGACATGTACTATAAAGGTGCTAACATATTACATACCCTTCGCCAATTAGTAGAAGATGATGTTCTGTGGAGAAAAGTTTTAACAGGATTAAACTCTGAATTTTATCACCAAACTGTTAGTTCCAAAAAAGTAGAAGATTATATGAGTAAAAAATTAAACAAAGATTTGTCAGCCTTTTTTAATCAATACCTCAGGACAATTAAAATCCCCAAATTAGAATACACCGTAAATAATGAAGGAATGCAATTTCGATATGTAAACGTGGTTAAAGATTTTGATATGCCTATTCGTGTATTTATAGATGAGGAAGAAAAATGGATTTTCCCTAATAAAGAATGGAAAAAAGAAACATTTGAAAACTTTAAAGGACAAGTAAGTTTTGATCCTAATTTCTATATTGAATACCTAAAGTTATCTGACAATTAAACTTTATTTCAATGATAAGTTTAACCTAGCTACAAAAGGAATCTTTTAATTGTTTGTTGGTCAATGATTTATACTGAAGTTTGTTTGAATTTTTTTCTTAACTTTCTTCGATGAAAGTTAGACTCCTAATATTTTTCTTTCTTGGTTTAGCTGTTAATGGCTTGTCTCAGGATGATGTGTTAGTTATTGATTATAACAATTCATTTACAAGCGATCAATTTACAAATAATAGCAGAATCTATAATCGCCTTGTTGCAACCAATACAACTGTTACTAGAGTTGCATCAATACCTGGAGTAATTAATTTAGCTTATGATGAATGTTGGATTTTTGGCGATATGGGAGCTCCAGTAGCTGGAAATTTAAATCCTGTTATTAACTATATTAATTCTGGAGGGGCTGTTTATATACAGTCAGAAGTGAATTGTTGTAATAATCAAGCCCAATTCACAGACGATATTATAAATGCTGTAACTATTATCGGAGGTTCCATTGACCACAATGTTACTATGATTGGTGGTAATTATAGATTCATCCCTAGTCCTGATATTTTCTGTGGTAGTTGGAGTAATACTTATGGCGTTGTAGTAAGAACTTTTACAGGTGTTCCGGCTGGAAACATTTTGTACTCTGGAACCAATACTTGCGGAGGCTCTATCACCACAACTGATGTTATAGGAGTTAGATTTTCTGCCTGCGATATGATTTCTGGAAACGGGGCTTTAATGTCTATGGGAGATTTTAATACATTTCCTAGTGGAAATTGCTCAGGAGCAGGCATTGTTGGTGATCCCAATGATTTCCCAATTATAGATTTAATATCAAATTTATTTAATGACCTCGTACTATGTAGCACTTGTTCATCTCCTCTACCAATAGAGTTATTATCTTTTGAAGGGAGATTTAAAGGTGCTATTAATGAATTGAATTGGAGCACGTCAACAGAAATAAACAATGATTTTTTTACTTTAGAAAGTAGTTTTGATGGAATTAATTATAAAGAGGTTGACAGAATTGACGGGGCAGGAAATAGTAATGAATTGCTTATTTATCAAACCAAAGATTTATTTCCTTATAAAGGCATAACCTACTATCGCCTTAAGCAAACAGATTTTAACGGAGAATATTCTTACTCTAAAATAATTTCAATTGACACAAAAAAAGAAAATAGCTTGTCATTTTATCCTAACCCATCAAACAATAATTTATCCATAAGCTAGGGTAATCATTCTTTAATTAATTCCGTAATAAAGATTTATAATTTGCAAGGACAGATTGTTTTAGAAAAAATTATTACAACTGATATCCAAGAGTTTAAATTCAAAATTAGCTCCTTAAATGCTGGTCTGTACTATATAAAAATAACCAACGGAACGAGTTCTGCTATAGAGTCTTTTGTTAAGAATTAATATTAGAAAAGATATTATAATAAAAGCGAAAAGAGGGTTAAATTTCCCAAGTAACACCACTATTTATTATCTGATCTACTGAAGTAAACTTGGCTTTTTCTTTTTCTTCATTAATTTGTTCCCAAACATTCTCATCAAAAGAATTACACTTAACTTGTCTTATAACTCCAAATGCAACCGGGAAATTTGGTGCTGACATACTAATTAATAAATTATGTAAGGTGTTATCTTCACAATGGGCATCATGAATTAAAACGTCTGCTTCCTTAACTCCATTTTCACCTATAGTAACAACCTCTAATTTCAGATTATTCAATCGCAATCCTTTATTTGATTCTGAACCGAAAATCATTGGTTTGCCATGTTCTAACCACAATTGCATATCTAATTTTACATCTTTAGCCGTGACATTTTCGAACACTTTATCATTAAAAATGACACAATTTTGGAGTATCTCT